>JACMKO010000288.1 GCA_014380065.1 Leptolyngbya sp. ES-bin-22
GAACGGTGATTGGCAAATTTATGTTCCAGAGCAAGCATCTGATGACAAAATGCCTCAGTGGTCTTGGGTTTACTTGTTACTGCTTGATGTAGACAGCCCTTCTCGAAACTGGGTAGTTGCTGATTGGGTCGGAGAGCAAGATCTGGAACTGCTTCCACCTGGGCAGGTAGCTCAGAACGCCGAGGAGAACTTATGACACACAGATCAGGTCAAAGTCCACTCGGAGATGTTGTGGAGCGATCGCTCTTTCGGCTTTACGTCAACTGCCAACTATCAGGTGTCACACCAGATCAGCTTTATCAGGAATACGACTTTAATTATGAGCAACTTGCCATGATCGCTGGGTGTAGTATCTCGACTATGACCCGTTGGATGACACAGAATCGAGAACCGCGTGTGCTGAAGGATGTTTACACTCGTCGCTTGGGAGAGTTTCACCTCCTCCTGCATCACTACCAGCAAATTCCTCCTCAAATCTGGGACGTGGTGTGTCCTCTAACGCCTCGACTGCGGGCAATTCTTTATCCTCCAAATCAGGCTTGATGTGTTTGGTCTTTCCGATCATTTGATAGGAATCTGAGCAGAACACTTGCTCTACTTCAAGCTCAAGATCTATCGTTGCCAACATCTAGTTACACCAATTTCTACAAGGCAACGATGAACACACCCATTTCTGCGTTTGATCTCTCTAAGGAAGCCTTGCCAGATTTGCTGTTGAAAATCCAGCAAGGTTATATTCAACTTCCGGATTTACAACGGAGCTTTTGCTGGCGTGATGACCTCGTTATTGATTTGTTGGCAAGTGTCAGTCAGGGATGGCCGATCGGCGGCATCTTATTGCAGGAAGTAGGCAACGGAACCTGGAAAGTGCATTCTCGGCTCGTCGAAGGGGTGCATCTGGAGCAAATTCCCACCCCTACTGAATTGATTTTGGATGGACAGCAGCGTTGTACCACTCTCTTCATGTGTTTGTTTTCCAATCGTCCCGTGCGTGTGCAGAGTCGGCGGAATGGGAAGATGAGCGATCGCTGGTATTACATCGACATTCAAAAAGCCCTTGACCCTGAAGTTGAGCGAGAACAAACGATTCTGGGTTTCAACCAGGGTCGCATTCGCCCAGGTTTCGCAGGGCATCCAGCTATCCACTGTTCTACTCCAGAGCAGGAGTATGAGTTAGGTTTGTTTCCGTTAGCTCAAGTGTTGAGCTACGCCACCTGGCGGCAGGGGTATTCCAAGTACTGGCAATACGATCCTGTCAGATTAGAACTGCTCGATCGCTTTGAGCGGGAGGTCATCAAACGGTTTGAACATTTCCAGGTGCCCGTGATTCGACTCAAACCAGGGCTGCCCAAAGCCGCCGTCTGTCGAGTGTTTGAAAAGGTCAATACTCAGAGTGAACAACTTAATTTCTTCGATCTAGCAACGGCTTGTTTTGCTAGTCAGGACTTCTCGCTGCGTGATGACTGGGCAAAACGGGAGCAACGGCTAAAGCAGCATCGGGTTCTGGAAACGGTAAAAGAAACGGACTATTTAGCGTGTGCGGCACTGGTTGTAACCTACTATAAACGTCAACAAGCGATCGCGGCGGGTGTACCCTCACAAAAACTACCTGCCGTTGCCTGTAGTCGAGAGGAAGTACTGGACTTATCGCTGGCGGATTATCAGCAGTACGCCGATCAAGTCATTGCAGGCTATGAAGAAGCTGCTCGATTCTTGTATGGACAAAAGATTCAAACTGCTGAAGACTTGCCCTATCAAATTCAGTTGGTTGCGTTAGCCGCAATTCTGGCAGTTGAGGGCTATCCGCAGGATCGGGTTCGTGCCAAGTTGGAGCAGTGGTTTTGGTGTGGCAGTTGTGCTGCTTTGTACACCTCCTGGCACGAACGACGGGCATCGCGGGACATGGTGGAAGTGCCTGCTTGGTTACATGATGGGGGCGAGTTACCCAATACGGTTCAGATGGCACATTTGCAGGCTGACCGATTGCTGCTCGTGCGGCGGCGGCACGGAGCAGTTTACAAAGCGATCAATGCCTTACTGCGCAAGCACGGAGCGATCGACTTTGCGGCAGGGGAGGCATTGGCGGAGATTAATCTGTTCAACGATCCGATTGATAGTCACCATATTTTTCCTGTGGCATATTGCAAGAAGCAGGGGATCTCTAAGGATCGCTTCAACAGCTTGGTGAATTTGACTCCTTTATCCCGTCTGTCCAATCAGAAGATTGGGGGCAAGGCTCCTAGTCAATACTTGCGGGCATTGGAAGCGGAAGGGATTAGTCGGCGGCGGATGGACGAGATTCTGCGATCGCACCTCATCGAACCGGAAACATCACAGGCAGACGACTTTGAAGCCTTCTTGAGCCAGCGTGCTCAGTCCCTCATGGAATTAGTGCATTGTGCCATGGGCAAGACACCGGCAGGTACCGTCATTGACATCGAGCAGCACTCCCTCAACTCAAAGCTGGTGATCGCCTGACTTGAAAGAGCAACTTTTAGGGGCATAACTGATGCTAGTCTTTCCATCCATTGAATGCAGAGCAAAATCAGGATCTTACTTGCACTGGCATTACCAAGTACGTCATCTTCATCCCGCCCAACGGGGTCAAAATCGAAGGGCTGGTTGCGGTATTAAACTGCATTTGCACTTCAGCCGTGTTTAACGCTTTCAGACCTTCTAGCAAATATTTCACGTTAAATGCAATCTCTAAATCGTCGCCAGAAATTTGTGCCGGAATTGCTTCTCGACCGCTGCCCACATCTTGGGCATCGACGGATAGAATAATTTCTTGCTCGGCAGTAGTTAGGGTGAATTTGACGATGCTATTTTTTTGGTCGGCTAGTACAGCAATGCGTTCTAGTGCAGAAGTTAAGAGACGGCGATCGCAGGTCATTTGGCGCGAAAACTGTTTGGGGATCAACTGCCGATAGTTGGGATATTGCCCTTCTAGCAAGCGACTGGTGAGACGCTGATTTGCCCATTCCACAATCAACTGCCCCTGGTCAAACCGAATGGCGATCGGCTCTGCCGAAGCATTGCTCTGGATCATTCGCTCCAGTTCTCGCAAGGCTTTACCAGGAACCGTGACATCAAACTTACCTTTGTGGTTCTTCTGACTCCCCGGATCAGCATCCTCTGGCTGAACATTCGCCGTTTCTACTACTGCCAACCGATGCCCATCGGTCGCCGCAAACTCCATGCCATCTTCGTCTACTGCAATATGAACCCCTGTCAAGACCTGCTTAGTCTCATCAACGCTGGTGGAGAAGAGTGAACCCCGCAGTCCTTCCAGCAGCGCCTCAACGGGTAAGTAAGCCACGCTGCCATCGACCAACGTAGGCAGCTCAGGGTATTCCTCTGCGCCCATACCCCGCACCTGATAGCGTCCGGCGGCACAGGTCAGGGTCACGAGGGTTTCATCGCCGCCGTCTAAGGTAATCTCGCCGTCAGGCAACCGAGAGACGATATCGCCCAGGAGCTTTGCGGGCAGAGTTAATATGCCGCCTTCTGTGACCTGAACCTTGAAGCTGGTCTGCACTCCCAGGCTGAGATCGAAACCTGTAAGACTCACCTGCTGCGTTTCTTCGTTAGCGTTTAGCAGAACATTTGCCAGAACGGGATGGCTAGGACGAGAAGGTACGACGCGGCTGACTAAAGACAGGTGGGTATTGAGTTCGTTCTGGGTACAGGTGAGTTTCATGGGGGTTCGTAAAGAGCTAAAGAAGCTGGGGTCAGCAAGGAATGGAAGAAAAAGTGCACAGAGAATGGATTTTGGAGGTCTGCCAGCTTTGGCTATGACTCTTAAACGAGTGCTTTTCGGAAGCGATCGTAACACTCCCTTCTGAATAAGAGTGAGTTTGTTCACAAATTTGTTGGCTTAGGTTAATCTACTTGTC
>JACMKO010000289.1 GCA_014380065.1 Leptolyngbya sp. ES-bin-22
ACCACAGGCATTGTCGAGGCGTATCGGCAGGCAAATCCCGGTGAGTCGTTTACGGTTGTACAGGTCGATGCTCACGGCGATTTGCGCCACGAGTATGAAGGTTCTATCCATAACCACGCTTGCGTCATGCGGCGGATTGTCGATATGGGCTTGCCAACGGTGCAGGTGGGCATTCGCAGCATTTGCAAAGAAGAAGCGGATCTCATCAAAGAAAAACAGCTTCCCGTCTTCCGAGCACGGGAAATCGTCGTCCAGCCCGACTGGATCGATCGCGCTGTTGCCAGCATCAAAACCGAAAAAGTCTTCCTCACGATCGACCTCGACGGCATCGACCCCACGCTGATTCCCGGAGTCGGTACGCCCGAACCCGGCGGCTTAAACTGGTACAGCCTGCTCTCCTTTATCCAGCGCATCTTCGCCAACCATCAGGTCATCGGCTGCGATGTCATGGAACTCGCTCCCATTACGGATTCTGTTGTCTCCGAGTTTACGGCAGCAAAATTGGTCTATAAGTTAATTGGGTATCAGGCGATCGCGCAACGTTGGGCATAGCTATTAGTTTTTAGTGGTTAGTTTTTAGATAAAGTGAGGGGTAAAAAGTGAAGGATTAAAATCATCTCAAAACTCACCCCTTCCTCACTCACAATCTTCTCGCTTACCTCTTACCCCTCACACCTCACACCTCTCCCCTCTCCCCTCACACCTCTCCCCCACTGCATGGAAAAAATGAGTACCGTGATTGGCTGCTACGCTCCAGATTTCGAGATACCGGGGATTGATGGCTCGGTACACCACCTGGCAAAATATCTTGAACGGTTTCGCGCCGTAGCAGTGGTGTTTATGTGCAATCACTGTCCCTATGTGCATCGACATCTCGATCGCCTCAAGCAAATCCAGGCTGACTTCCAAGATCAGGGTGTGACACTGATTGGCATTAACTCTAATGATGCCGATCGCTATCCCGACGACAGCTTTGACAACATGAAGCGGTTTGCCGCCGAGAACCATTTAAACTTTCCCTATCTTCGGGATGTGACGCAAGAAGTTGCCCAAAGCTTTGGCGCTGAAAAAACACCCCACATCTTTCTGCTCAATCAGAACGGCGTACTGTGCTATAGCGGGTTGGTGGATGATAGCCCGAATGCGCCTGAATCTGTAAAGGTGACGTACTTACGAGACGCGATCGCCCAAATTTTGATCAACGCTCCGATTAGACCAACCGCCACAGAGCCAGTGGGTTGCTCTGTAAAGTGGCATTCCTAGCTGCCAACCCTGAGTAGCGACGACTCTGTTCTCAGTAAACCTGCATGGCGGTGATTCAAACGTCAGCAAAGCGATCAGGCAATGCAGGATGCGTCAGTAGCTGTCGTCGATCGTTCACCATTCTTTCAGGTTGCCTTCTCGATCGGTGATCAAAGTGGACGAATCTCTCAAGGAAGGAGTATCTTTATGGTTGAAAGTAACCTGGAGTGAAAGAAATAGCACCACATGGGAGTCACTTACCAGCGAATCGTGCTGAAGTTGAGCGGTGAAGCCCTCATGGGTGAGCTTTCCTACGGAATCGATCCCAACATCGTACAAGACATCGCACAAGAAGTCTCAGAGGTCGTTGCTAGTGGCGTGCAGGTGGCGATCGTTGTTGGCGGCGGCAATATCTTCCGAGGAGTCAAAGGCGCTGCTGCTGGCATGGATCGCGCTACTGCGGACTATATCGGTATGATCGCCACTGTCATGAATGCCATGACCCTCCAAGACGCATTAGAGCAGATTGGTGTCCCTACCCGCGTTCAAACGGCAATTTCGATGCAGGAAGTCGCTGAACCTTACATTCGGCGGCGTGCCATTCGTCATCTTGAAAAGGGACGTGCTGTAATTTTCGGCGCAGGCTCTGGCAATCCCTTTTTTACCACTGACACGACAGCGGCTCTCCGGGCGGCTGAAATTGGTGCCGATGTGTTATTCAAGGCGACCAAAGTCGATGGCGTATATGATTCTGACCCGCGCATCAATCCTCATGCGCGTCGTTACCAATCCCTTACCTACACGCATATTCTTACCCAAGATCTACGGGTGATGGACAGTACTGCGATATCCTTGTGTAAGGACAACAATATCCCGATCATCGTGTTTGACCTTTCCGTAAAAGGAAATGTGCGTCGAGCTGTGGCGGGCGAACAAATTGGAACGCTTGTCGGAGGTTCTTGTGAAGTTAGCTGACGTTGAAGATTACATGCAGAAAGCGATTGAAGCCACGCAGCGATCGTTTAATACCATTCGGACTGGTCGAGCAAACGTCTCGATTCTCGATCGCGTGCAGGTTGAGTACTACGGTGCGCCAACGCCGCTGAAAACGCTCGCCAATATTAATACTCCTGATGCCTCGACGATTACCGTACAGCCCTTCGATCGCGGTAGCCTCAGCCTGATCGAACGAGCCATTTCACTCTCTGATGTGGGGCTTACACCCAACAACGATGGCTCGACCATTCGGCTCAATATTCCACCCTTGACGAGCGATCGACGTAAAGAACTCGTCAAAATGGTGGCAAAATACGCCGAAGAAGGTAAGGTGTCTGTGCGCAACATTCGACGCGATGCGGTGGACTCCGTGCGCAAGCAAGAAAAAAGTGGTGAACTGCCTGAAGATGAAGCCCGCGATCTGCAAGACAAAATTCAGAAACTCACTGACAAATATATTGCCAGAGTTGACGAAGTGCTTGCTGACAAAGAGAAAGACATCATGACGGTTTAGAAAGCACCTCATTCTGTAGGAACGTTACATATGACGTTCCTACAGAATGAGCGTTGACTCTCACCATTTAAAGGCTGACCGCTGCTAGCTGACCGCTGAAGGCTACTTCCTGTGCGGGTCGCACAACATACGCAACATGCATCGGGTAGCCATCAGAATAAATGGCATCAACGCGTTTGAGGGCTACTTCACGATTTCTGAAGGAGCGCAGTGCGCGCTCTTGTCCGTTTGGATACCGAATACAAACTTCCCAAAGCATAAGTTTAGCCTCACCAAATAGGTCGCAGCGGACATGAGCGTTCAACCATCAGTGGCTCATCGTAAAGCTTAGTTTTAGCGGTAGCACTCTCTCGTTCAGTATGGTCAGCATCGATTCCAAAGCGAGAGCTGGTAGCTGAATGCTATCGAGCGGAGATTGCACGCTTCATAAAAGATTTATGCTCCTATCCTAAGATTCTTATCGGAACTTTGCACTCCGTATAACTGGTGAATCGCATAATTAAGGCGAGTGTCTAATGCCGGTCACTTAGCTCAGCCTCAAGCGTACCTTCCCTGAGGTTTAGAGATGATTCTATGCCGTTCTGCCCTGCTCTACGTTAATTGACTGAGGCTGAGCGATCGGTACACATGAGATCAGGGCTATTTATAGCGATCGTCACAACGTTTAGGACATGGGGATCAAAGGGGGTGTGGGGGCGTTGCCCCCAGCCAGGGGTTCCACCCCTGCACCCCGTCCTAACCCATCTGTCTATTGCTATAAGTACAATTCCGATGCATCTCGCGATCATGCAGTCATAGTAAGTTTAGTAAAACCCTGGAAGCGCAAGGATGGGCAGGCAGACTAGCTTTATTCAAGACTTGCCTGAAGCATTCACTATTGAGACACCGCATCTAATAATCAGTAGCCAGAACGCTGGCGTTAACAGCTTTAGAGTGTTGAAGGAGAGTCGGCATGATGTTTGATTGCATTGTTGTGGGAGCAGGTCCTGCTGGAGCCAGTGCTGCCTACCACCTGGCAAAACGAGGGCGATCGGTGCTGCTGCTTGAAAAGCAGGCGTTACCGCGCTATAAGCCGTGCAGTGGTGGGGTATCTCCCGCGATCGCGCAGTGGTTTGACTTTGATTTTGCGCCTGCAATCGATCGCAAGCTGGAAAACATTTGCTATACCTGGAAGCTTGGTGATCCCGTTGATGCAAGGCTGCAAACGTCTGAGCCAATGTGGATGGTACGCCGCGACGTGTTTGACCATTTTCTCGTGCAGCAAGCGCAAAAGCAGGGCGCTGAACTGAAAGACGCTACTGAAGCGACTGGCATTGAGTTCAAGCACGACCATTGGCAGGTGAACACCGCTAAGGGCGCAGTGACTGGACGTTATCTCATCGCTGCTGACGGTGCAAAGGGACCCACCTCGAAATGGCTTGGTTTCAAAGAACCAAAGCGGCGTTCTGGAGCCGTGTTAGAAGTGGCAGCAGCAGCGGTTGATGCAGAGAAGGCTTACTTTGAATTTGGCATGGTTAAAAACGGCTACATCTGGCGTTTCCCAAAAGCTGACGGTTATTCGCTAGGCATTGCAACCTTTCGAGGTAATGACCCCACAGACTTGAACAAACTGCTGACCGAGTATGCCCAAAAGTCTGGTCTGGATGTAAAAGCAGGGCAACTCACCGCTCATTCCCTCTGCTTGTGGGACGGGAATCAAACGCTGCACACGCAAAACGCTCTCTTGGCAGGAGAAGCCGCCTGCGTAGTCGATCCATTTACCGCTGAGGGCATTCGTCCTGCAATTTTTACTGGGGTTAAGGCGGCAGGGGCGATCGATGAGTCACTCGCAGGCAACGCCAATGCACTGCAAGGCTATACCGACCTCATTAATAACGAGTGGGGTGCTGATATGGCTTGGGCGCAGCGTTTAGCAGGTGTGTTTTACCGTATTCCCAACATTGGCTACAAAGTGGGGATCAAACGTCCTTCTGCCACTGAGCTTATGGGGCGGATTTTGTGCGGTGAGTTGCGCTACGCCGACGTTGCCAATCGAGCGCTTAAGCGTCTCAGCAGTAGCTTGATTCCAGGCATGGGCTAGAGCTGAAAGGGCTTGGCGAAGGTCCGCGAGTCCGGGTATAGGGTCTTGTGCATATCTCCAAAGCATCACGATCGCTTTAGCAAAACCTGCCTCCTAAACTTTTACAAGAACCTCTACAGCGATTGCTTGAGGGGTTGCTTGAAGACGAGCTTCGCCTCCCGGAAAGATGGTGCGCGATCGCTGAGTGCCAATCAATGACACCTGGGTCGTCAACAAAAAGCTAGTAAAGCTGGCAATCAGGATGACAGGCACCATTGCCGTGTCGGAAAGAACGCTCAAAATAACGGTTGAGCTAATGGGCGTTTTGGTAATTGCCACATTGACGGCTGCCATCATACATACCATGGCGATGGTGGGATGAATGTCGGGAAAGCTCAGGGCGATCGCGGAGCCAAAGGCTGTCCCCAGGTAGAACAGTGGAAAGATGAAGCCGCCCCGGAAGCCGGAGTGTAGGGTAACGCTAATCGCCAACATCTTAGCGAAACCGATCACCAACAGCGTGGTTAATCCCAACGTTGCGCCTGTTTCAACGAGCGTTTGAATTTCTTTTTCACCAAAGAAGAGGGTTTGGGGTACCGCCAGCGCCAGCAGCCCGATCGCCAAGCCACCCAGCGTTGCCAGCAAAATGGTGTGATGCTCCAGCCGATGCAGTAGTTTGCCCACAAACCGAAAGAGCACGACGAAGATCACCGCCACGAGCGCACCTGTAGCACCCAGCAGCAACCCATACACCAGGGTCATCAGCGTCAGTTCGGGAATGGCTTCAAAGTGGTACATGCCACCGATCGTTAGCCCAGTGTTAAACCGAAACACAAAAAAGCTGAGAATGGCAGAGAGTACCGCTGGAATCAGCGCCTCGTAATACTCTAAGCCGCGTCGATGGGGCAATTCCAGCGCAAAAAGCGCACCACCCAACGGCGCACCAAAAAACGCACCCAGTGCTGCACTCATGCCGCAAAACGTTAAGACGCGCATGTTGACTAACGTAAGGCGTAGCTTGCCGCCCAGCCAACCGCCAAAGCTGCCCAGAATTTGTACGAGTGGCGCTTCAGGTCCAGCACTGCCTCCAGCCGTGATCGAAAACAAAGACGCGACAATCATTGCAGTCGTTTGCTTGACCTCAATGCGACCCGGATCATGCACCTTGTCTACCACCATCGCCACCTCGCCGGGTAATCCCATATAGCGGAGGGTTAAGCCTACACAGAAACCGCCGATCGTCGTGGCAATCCACACATAGTTCCAAACTGGAAAATGGGCAGGAAAATAGGGAGTCAGTAGCTCCGGCACGGTATGCCAGGTGACATGGAGACAGGCTTCTAAAACATAGTAGTAGGCGGTGGCTACCAGCCCT
>JACMKO010000290.1 GCA_014380065.1 Leptolyngbya sp. ES-bin-22
AATATCCGTCGATTCCTGCCGCAGTCCCTCGGAGATTGCCCAAACTGCATACTTGGTGGCACAATACACCGCAGCCGTGGGATAAACGGCATGACCCCCGATCGAGGACAGGTTGACAAACTGCCCGGATTGCTGCTGCTTGAAAGTGGGAAGGGCGGCGGCAATGCCGTGAAGCACGCCGCGAATGTTCACATCAATCATCCGGTTCCATTCATCAATTTTCAACGCTTCTAGCTTGGAGAGCGGCATCAAGCCCGCGTTGTTAATCACCACATCAAGGCGATCAAACTTATCCTTGGCAAAATTGACAAAGGCTTGCATACTTTCGAGGCTGGTTACGTCAAGGGCGCGATATTCTGCTATGCCACCTTTGTCGCGGATTTCAGACGCGATCGCCTCGAGTCGATCGGTGCGCCGTGCGCCCAACACGACCTGTAAGCCCTTACTAGCAAGTAGACGGGCGGTTGCTTCACCAATGCCGCTGCTTGCGCCGGTGATCAGCACAACTTTTTTTGTGTTTTCATTAGTAGCCATGAGAGTGTATCTCCTAGTTGTTTTATGGTTGCGGGTTTAGATTACTGAGCAGTACTGGGACTTGGCGGGGACGTGGTAAAGACTTCCCGCAATGCTTGTGCAGCATCAATGGAGCGCGGAAATCCAGCCGTTACTGTGGTGAGGTAAATGATTTCTTTGAGTTCATCCTGTGTCGCGCCCAGCCTGAGCGCATAGCCCGCATGAACCTTCATCTGTGGCAGATTCCCCTGCGCTGCAAAGGCGGCGACGGTAGCAAGCTGACGAGTGCGATCGTCAAGTCCTTTGCGCGACCAGACTTCACCAAGAGAGTAGTCAGTAATGGCATCTGCTAGAAACGGGAAATCCTGACGCAGAGCAGTGAGTACTGGCTGTCCTGCTCCGCCTGATAGCTTATTGATGACTTGATTGCCCCGCTCACGGCGGCTCTGGTTTTGGGGTTGAGTTTGGGCAGTCGTTTCGGGTTGAGTTTGAGCAGTGGCGACCAAGGGCAGGAACACAACCAGGAATGCAACCAAGACACAAGATAAGGCAATGGTTATTCTGTTTATAATTTTTCTCCAGTTCACGACCTGTCTGTGACTGTCTTTGCAAAACTCCGAAGGATTGCTGACTCGATCGCTAGTTTTACTCATTATGATTTTAGCTCCGGTGATGACTACAACTTTGTGTTCTGTGTTTAATATTTCTGTCGCTGTTACAGTTGGCTAGAACTACGGATATACGCCGCTAGAGAGTTCGATTAGCTGTCCATTCACCCACCGATTTTCTTCGGAGAGCAGAGCCACAATACCTTTCCAATAGAGTGCTAAGCGAACGATAAGCGTTGCTGACACGCCTCTATTATTAAGGCGATCGCCGCGATGGTTCCACCGCACATACTTTTTGGTGACAAATTCATGCCAATTTTGTTGTCTTAGGTGTTCTGTCTCAGCGTGAGGTTGACGGGTTGAGAGTTTGGAACATCGTGTCCATATTTCCACTTTCGGCAGCGAAGCGTAGAGGTTTGCAGCGTTCCACTATGACCTCTTCTACGGTTGGCTGATTGGAGAGGATGTCCATCACTTCGGTGATGAATTCGTCGAGGGGCATAGCGTTAGGATCATTCGCCTGGTGTTCGCCCATGAGGTGGGTCTGAACGTAGGGTGGAATAATCTCGATTACTTCCGTTGTCGTGCCCTTGAGCTGATGGCGCA
>JACMKO010000291.1 GCA_014380065.1 Leptolyngbya sp. ES-bin-22
ACGCAGGCGGTCTTTGCCCGTAAAGCTAGTGTCAAAATCGAGGCGAAGACGGTAGCCGATGGCGGCATTGTTGCGCGAGTCAACGTTATCGCCAAACGCATCCGCAAGATACGTAATCAGTTCTGTACCAACTTTAGTGGTCGTCGAAAACTGCTGCTTTTCCAGCGTGGCAGTACGTGCCTCAAGCGCACCCACTCGACCGCGCAGGGTAGAAAGCTCAGCCGCAAACTCCTCCTGCATTTTTTGCAGCGCCAGCAGGTCTTCTTTTTTAACGAGATCGGCAGTGCCAGCAGCGATGAGTTCGTTAATGCGATCCATGCAGGCATTTAAACCTGCTGCAAATTCATAGCGGGTCAGGGCACGATTGCCGCGATAGGTCTTATCGGGGTAGCCCACAATGCACCCGTAGCGCTCAACCAGCGATTGCAAGGCTTGAAAGGCCCAGTCAGTCGGTTTGACATCGGTTAGCTGCGAAACAGATGTGACCTGATCCACATCTGCGATCGAGTCATCCTCTGTCTGCGCCGCTACTTCAGCAGGCTGATCCAACATGTTAGTCTTTGCAATCTCTCTAGCTGCTGGTGTTGTCTCTAACGCTACCGAATTGCGAAGGTTGCTGCCCTCAGCCTGAACGTTGCGGCTGTCAGCCATCGCTGGTGTTTTAACCAGCAGCCCGCTACCCAAGAGTGCGAGGGTAGCGCCTAAGATACTCCAAAAAAGCTTGATTATCATATTTTTTCACTCACACCACAGATGAAAACTCACTCACAAAAAGCACTCACTCTCAAGCTGATGACGATCGCGAAGCGACACAGAGACAAAGCAATGCTGCGCTATTTTTTCTTTGACTGAAATGATCACGTGCGTTGCTCGTCTGAAGCACTGTAGTCGTTCAGAGCGTTAACGACAGAGACATCTGACCGTCAGCCGATCAATGTCTCTTTGCGTACTAGAGCCTGTTAGTTAAAACATACATCTGCCGAAACTTGATCTAAACATTGAAACAAGTTTGACATCAGAATGGAGAACCCTATGATTAGAAAGCCTGCAAGACCAGAGATTCTGTTAAATTTGATCACTTTTCACCGAAATCACACCCATGACTGACGCTTTGCTTCCAGCGCTGATTCAGCAGATGACAGAACCAGCGTTCTATCCTCATCCCGTGCAAGCACCGATTCAGGTGATTCAAACTCACATTTCCTATGTGCTGCTCACGGGCGACTATGCGTACAAGGTGAAAAAGCCGCTTAACTTTGGGTTTCTTGATTTTTCCACGCTGGCGAAACGACAGCATTTCTGCGCCGAAGAACTGCGGCTGAATCAACGCGGTGCCGCAGAACTGTATTTAGAGGTGTTGCCGATCGCTCAGATCGGCGATCGCTTTCACCTCGACGGTACAGGCGAAGCCGTGGAATACGTCGTCAAAATGCAGCAGTTTCCCCAGTCGAGTTTGTTCACAGAGCTGTTTGATCGGGGTGAACTGACAGCACCGCTGCTGGAGCAGTTAGCGCGTGTGCTGGCAGCGTTTCATGCCCATGCCGAGACGAATGACTACATTCGCGGTTTTGGTACGGTAGCCAAAATTCGAGCGGCGATCGACGAAAACTATGAGCAAACCCTTCAGTCTGTCGGCGGGCCGCAAACTCAGCAGCAGCTAGACGAAACGCGCCAGTACACCGATCGCCTGTTTGCCGAGCAACAAGCCCTCTTTGAAAGTCGCATTGCCCACAACTGGATTCGCGAATGCCACGGTGACGTGCATCTGCGGAATATCGCGCTTTGGCACGACAAAATTCTGCTGTTTGACTGCATCGAGTTCAACGAGCCATTCCGGTTTGTCGATGTGATGTTCGACATCGCGTACATCATCATGGATCTGGATGCGCGCGATCGACGTGACCTCAGCAACCTATTTTTGAACGCCTATATTGAGCAAACAGGCGACTGGGAGGGCTTACAGGTATTGCCGCTGTACCTCAGCCGTCAGTCCTACGTGCGTGCCAAAGTCACCTCTTTTCTGCTCAGCGATCCTGCCATTCCCGATGCCACCAAGCAAGAAGCCTCTGCCACGGCTGCCCGCTATTACCGCTTAGCGTGGGAGTATACCCAACCGCAGCAAGGACGCGTGATCCTTATGGCGGGCTTATCCGGCTCTGGCAAAAGCACCACGGCGCGTCAACTCGCCAAGCAACTAGGAGCCGTCCAAATTCGCTCAGATGCAGTTCGCAAACACCTGGCAGGTATGCCGCTAGAGGCGCACGGCAGCGATGATCTCTACACCGCTGAGATGACCCAAAAAACCTACGATCGCCTCCTGCATCTCGGCATCACCCTGGCAGCCCAGGGCTACACGGTCATTCTGGATGCTAAGTACGATCGTCAACCGTTACGACAAGCGGCGATCGAGCAGGCAGCTACCCACCAACTGCCTCTACAGATTCTCCACTGCACCGCACCGCTACCCATCCTGCAAGAGCGCCTGCAACAACGCCAAGATGACATCTCCGACGCAACGGCTGACCTTCTTCCTCAACAGCATATGGATGACTTTAGCGAAGCTGAGCAGCCTTTTGTGATTGAGTTAGACACCACGCAAGACCTAGAGGCACAATTGAAGAGTACTAACCACTAAGCAGCAATGTCCAAGAAGCCCGATGTCAATCTCGGCTTAGCCACTGGCATCAAGTATTGGCTAGTTTTTATGCTTGGCTTCGCATTGCTGCGGTATAGTCCCCTGCTCAGCATTACGTTTGGGGCGATCGGGGGCATTGCCAGCGGCATGATTGCGGCATGGCTGAAGCCTAAGGATAGCTATGAGCCAACAAAGGCTGAGCAGCAGGTCAAGGCGGAAAAAGAAGGGCAAGAAGAAACCGTTGCGGAACCACCCCGTCGAGCCAGGTTTCGCAAATATGGGACTCCCACTGCACGCCATCAGCAGCAATCAAGGGGTCGCAGGCGCTTTGGCTGGCTTTTTCGCAGGAAGGCTTAAGAGGCAGGGGCTTTATGGCTTCGTAGACTCAGGCTTTGGCTCACTCGACTGCTTGACTGGCTGCTTCGGTGCCGCCTCTTTTACCTTCCAGTCGGCTAACGGACGATTGACAGCATTCTCAAAATCGGTGGAAACAAGCACCACTGAGAGATCAACGTTGGGTTGTGCAGAAGCATCAGCCTGAGCGTAAAGTGCGCTCCGGTTGAAGTTTGGTTTCCCCAGAAGCAACCGATGGGTTTGTTGATTCGCCAATTTGACTTCAACGATCGCAACGGGCTGATCCAGCCCAAATTCTGCTTTGCGCGAAGTGGGTACTGCAAGCGTCTGCTGCCGCTTACCTGTCGCCATCAGATTGAGCAAATAAGCAATGGAGGCATCATTTGCTACTGTTTGCTCCGGTGCTGTCATCGCCCAAACCAATGGAGTTGTAGACGGTTGGGGTGTTGCCTGATCTGGCTTCGATGCCGTCTGATTCAATTTTGGCGGGGACGAAAGCCTTGCGGCAGGTGTTTTGGCAAACGATAGGGTCTGGGTGAGTGTGGTGAGGTTGAGCGATCGCACCTCCCCCTCCTTAAACGCAAAAAGCTGCTCCGTCTGCGCCTGTACTGCTTCCCGTTGAGGCTTTCCCTGCACTTCGTAAAGATAGACAGATACGCCCAAAAGCAGGGCGATCGCCAATAAAATTAAAGGTGTTCGTTGAACTTTCATAACCAACAAGAACGTATTGATCCGTAGGGACGTTACATGTAACGTCCCTACAAAGGGTTACCTTCTACCGTCTCCGCCACCACACTCCAAACGCAGCGCCAAAGCCAATCAAGGGAAGAATGGCGATCGCCGTCCAGGTTGCTAGATTTGCTTGCTGCCCAGAAAGCCCTAAACGGCGGTTTTTGGCTTCCTTGGGGCGAATGGACAGAGATTGGTCATCTGCACGACTGAGCCAGCGCACAGAGTTGATGAAAACATCGCCATTGATACCCTGGTTTACCGCGCCGTCTTCGGCAAAGCGGGAGTTACCAATTACAACTAAACGTGATTCTTTGGGCGTTTTGTCAGCCGCTTGCGCTGTCGCTGATGGGGTTGGGGTAGGACTCGCTGAAGCCGATGGTGAGGCACCGGGAGACGGCTTGGCAGAGGCACTGGGAGACGGACTAGGAGACGGCTTTGGTGCTGGAGTCACAGGTTGAGTGACGGTGCGAGTGAGTGCGAAGCCAATGACCAGCGGTCCCGGTCGATCGCTCGCCTGGTCAAACTTCAGCGGTTGAGCTTTGACGTTGCTTTCTGCCCAACTGCGATCGCTGGTAAAAAGCAGTGGGGTCGATTTAACATCGGTTTGAGGCTTTACGTCGATCGGTTGCGCGAGTGGATAGATCGAGAGCGTGTTGCCAAAATCCTTCGTGATGGGGTGATTGCCATACTGGCTCACAGAGGAAAACGCCGGACCCAGTTGGGCGAGTCTACCTGAGGCATCAATGACCACGCGCTTATCGAGCGTCACGCCCCAGCTAGTCAGCAGACTATCTAAGCCAGGATTGGTGTTGGGGTCAACCATCACAAAGAGGTTGCCACCACCTTTGACATACTCATCCAACGCCTTGACCTCTGGTGCCAGCAGCGGTTTTTGCGGTCCCGCCAGCACCAGCACATTTGCGTCTGTGGGAATGGTCGCCGTTTCCAGCAAGTTCAGCGGTTTGACCGTCACATTCTTGTCTTGAAGCGTCTTCACGGCTTGCGAGATGGCACCCTGCGATTGATCGATCGGGTGTTCGCCGTGCCCTTGAATCACATACGCAAAGGACTTCCGATTGCTGACCAGTTGCTCTAGCGCGCTGGTTAGCTTCACTTCCGACAGGTAGCCACCTTCCCCCACCAAGCTATCACCCGTACTCGGCGCGATCGTCTGCACATACTGCTTCCGTCCGTCTGGCTGAAGTTCTGCTACCACGTCACCGCCACTCTTGACTTCTAGCCGCTGCACAATCGATGGCTGCGTGTTTGGATCAACAAATTCATAGCTCAGGCGCTCGTTCTGGCGATGGTAGCTTTCTAGCAGTTCACGATCGCGCGCACTAGATTGCGGCACAAACACCCAGACTTTGACGGGTTGCTTCAGATTCTTCACAAGCTGTTGGGTTTCGGGAGCCAGCGAAAAAAGCTGATTTTCT
>JACMKO010000292.1 GCA_014380065.1 Leptolyngbya sp. ES-bin-22
ACGACACTCCGACCTCAAAACTCGACAATCTAAGCTCCGAACACGAAACTTTGACCTCCGAACCTGAAACTCCGACCTCAAAACCTGAGTCTTCGAGCTCCGAACACGGAACTTCGAGTCCAAAGCTCAAAATATTGACCTCAACGCTTGACACTCCAACCACAGAATACGGAATTTCAAGATCAGACCTTTAAAAGAGAAATCGGGCTTCTCCAAGAAACCCGATTTCTGAGTTCGTTATGCTGCTACAGGTGCCGCCATGATGTCCTGGCAGTAGGTTTCATAAACACCATCCAGGAATTGCCAGAGGGCATCAGCGGCTTTCTCTGCCACCTGAAGCACCTCTGCTTCTTTCTCAGGCGTATCGGCGTATTGTTCAATTAGCTTTTGTGAGGTCGCAGTATGCCACACATCCGCCTGCTGATGCACGGTGAAGAAGCGGTAGTCCTCTGGATTGGTCATGCCATAGAACTGCTTCAGCCCA
Organism: Leptolyngbya sp. ES-bin-22; assembly: GCA_014380065.1. Taxonomy (GTDB): domain Bacteria; phylum Cyanobacteriota; class Cyanobacteriia; order Leptolyngbyales; family Leptolyngbyaceae; genus Stenomitos. The sequence goes on from JACMKO010000292.1 coordinate 485, forward strand.
TCCACTTTAACGGCTGCAATAGCGGGAATCTGCGATTCATAAGCGTACAGCGCCGCCAACCCAGCATAGAAGGGCGAAGTCAGGCAGAGTTGACGGAACGTATCGACCAGATTGGTTGTGGTTTCCAGTGCAGACGTTTCTGTCAGTTCAGCATCCGTTGCACCCAGAGCCTCGGCAAAGCGCTTCCACAGGGCGGGATGATTATGCTCGCCACGCTCTTCTTCGATCAGGTTTTCGAGAATTTCCTGACGCACTCCGATCGCCCCATCAAAGTGAGACGTATTGAAATGCACCGCGCTTAAGTAGGTTGGAAACGCCAGCACATTCTGAAAATATTGGATGGCGTAGTGCTTCAGGTGGGTACGGGTCAGTTTGCCCTCCGTCCAGGCAAGATAGAACGGATGGGTTAAGAGATGCTTGCGATCGACGATCGCCTTCAGGTCTTCGTGTAGTGCCATGTAGCCGTCACCAGATAAAACTTATGACAGGAGTTTACCTTACTCAGCCGCCATTTGGAGCCATCCAAACACCTGATTCGCCATAAGTGCCAATGCAAGCCACGTTGGTACGGGTAGACGATCGTTCCCCTGCAAAAGCTTTGGTTGTTGGTTGGGCTGAAAGAGCAGCATTCTGCGATCGTCCGGGTCGAGAAACCAACCGAGCTGACAACCAAACTCAAGACAGTGCAGAAGCTTACTCATCACTTTATGCGGTTTCTGCTCTGGGGATAGGATTTCAATAGCCGCAAAAGGCTGTCAATCGCTCGAGTTTGAAGCCTTGTTAGGTCTAAGCTGCCTAAACCATCGCTTTTATAAAGGAATGGTCAAGTAGATTGTCTGAAGGAACACTATGAGTACGGAGTCAGTTTAAGTATCTAGATCGCCAATGATTTAACTTAAGAAGGATGAAATTAATGCCACATTCACTGAAGGCTGTACTTCTGGGTAAGCGCCTGTTGACTGCAACCAGTCTCGCTCTTCTTACCGCACTACCTTCCGTAGCCTATGCGTTTGCTCCAAACTCTCAAACAACCACTTGGGCTGAGGCTTCTGCGAAGCAAAATGCTAAGAGCCAGCAATGGTTGATGGCAGATGGCAATGACGATGATGACGATGATAAGAAAAATCGGAACGGTAACCGCAACCGACGCGATCGCGACGACTATAAAAAACGTGAAGCTTGGATTGACCTAAATCGAGCCAAAAACCTTGCCCGTCAAGCCGCAGAATCTGCGAATGGTGGCATTCGCTATTATCGAGCTGATGCCTCAATGCACGGACCGGCTCAAAATTGCCCTTATGTCGATAACGGCGACTCTTGGACATTTACCTTTGCGGGTAATCGTGTTGGTTCGGCAACTCGGACGATCGAAAGCGTCGTCACGGTCTACAAAAACACCAGCAGGATTTTGGTGGCGTACAACGGTCCCGTCCGCATCATACAGCAAACTCAAGTAACTAGCTTTTCAACGACACAGCGGACAGTGCTGGTTGATCTGCTGCGCGGCAACTGTAGCTGTAACAATCTCTTGACCAGCGCCACACGCACTCAAATTGTGAGCCAATCGCGCGCGCTACCACCCGGCATTCAAAAGCAACTGCTGCGTGGTAAAGGCTTGCCCCCCGGTATTGCGAAGAAGATGGTTCGTTTACCAAAGCAAGTGAATAGCTATATCAACCTGCCTAACTCCTACGATCTATTCGTTGTAGGGTCTAACGTGTTGCTGGTTAATCAGGTGAACTACGTCGTCGTGGACTATATTTCCAACGTGCTTTTGTAAGTCGATCGCCGTTAAGGTAGTAGTAAGCAAACTCCTCCGGGTTTCTCAATCGTCTTGGAAGTTTAAAGGTGGTGCCTCTACCCTTCAGCCCGATCGCCCCTCACGACTAATTCGATTGAGTCCACCAAATCTGGTAGCCCCTACCAGATCAGACCCTATGTGCTACCCATGCAACACATAGGGTCTGGCAACATATCGCGGTGTAAGGATGGCTGACAACGTTTCTAAAAGGTAAAAGTAGCCTGAAAGCCCTACTTTTTTAATGGAAGCGTGTTTTTACTGGGTCGAAAGGCATTAACGCGGGGTCTGTGCAAGACGTTACTTCACAAGTGGAGGGATCGCCACCGCCGATCGCACTTTCTCAATCCACTCATTCACACCATCAGTATTCAGGCGATAGCTAAGGGGATGAGCAATTAACCGGGCAGTCGTTTCAAACAGGACATCCGTTTCGATCAAGCCGTTTTCGCGGAGCGTGGTGCCAGTGGCAACGAGATCGACGATCGCTTCTGACATGCCTGTGATGGGTCCCAGTTCCACAGATCCGTACAGTGGCACAATTTCCACAGGCAAGTCCAGGCTATCGAAATATTCGCGGGCGCAGTGGACAAACTTTGAGGCGACGCGTCCGTAGAGGGGCAATTCCAGCGCCGATCGATAGGGGCTAGTCTGCTTTACCGCGACCGACATCCGGCATTTGCCAAAGCCCAAATCTGCTAGATGCGCGACGGGCGGCATTTTTTCGCGCAGCACATCGTAGCCAATGATGCCCAGTTGCGCCTGCCCATATTCCACATAGACTGGCACATCGTAGTTTCGCACCAGCAGCGCTTTCGCCGTTCCGGTTGGGTCAGTAATTTGCAGCAGGCGGTTGGATGGTTCGAGAAACGCGCTAAAGTCCAGCCCGATCGACTTCAATAGTCGAATGCTGTCGGAGAGAAGTGCGCCTTTGGGCAGTGCAACGGTAATCATAAAAGCAGTGCAACGGTAAGCATAAAAAGCGTTCAGCAGTCAGCAGTCAGCACGATAATAATAGCTGAAAGCTGATGGCTAATCGCTTCTATGCGGATTCTCCTGGTCGATGACGAAGTTGAAATGGCAGACCCGTTGAGCCTCCTGTTAACCCGTGAAGGCTATACGGTGGATGTGGCGTATGACGGCGATCGCGGTAATCAGTTGGCGCAACAGTCACACTACGATCTGTTGATCCTGGACTGGATGATGCCGCGCTATTCTGGGCTTGAGATTTGCCAGCAGGTGCGATCGCGCGGCGATACGACACCTGTTTTATTTCTCACGGCGAAAGATACGGTGGACGATCGGGTACAGGGCTTAGATGCTGGCGCTGATGATTACATGATCAAACCGTTTGAACTGCGAGAACTGCTGGCTAGAGTTCGTGCGCTGCTGCGTCGCCCTCCCACGCTAGAACCCGTTGCACCTGCCCAGCGTTTGCGTGTGGATGATTTGGAACTCGACACGAGCAATCAGCTTGCCTACAGACAGGGACGGGCGATCGAACTATCGGAAAAAGAAACGCAACTGCTGGAATATCTGATGCGCTATCCCAATCAGATTCTCACTCACGAGCAAATCCATCAATACCTCTGGGGTGACAGCGCTGAAAAACCAACCAGCAACGCCCTCGCGGCTCAAGTTCGGCTACTGCGACGCAAGATTGAAGCGGACGGTGAGCCACCTTTGATCAACACCGTGTATGGCAGAGGCTATCGCTTTGGGTTTCCGGCAGAGTAACGCCTTTCCAGCCGTTGCAGCCGCTTTAAACGCTCAATGGCTTCCAGGGATGAGCCAGAAGCCATTGGGCGTTGATCGTTGCAGGAATTTACTGGCTCACGCCTTTCAAGAGAGGTTAGAGTACTCAGCGACCTGATCTAAACCGCATTACGAGCCAATTTTCAGATCCTTACCTTGCACCGTGGAAGCCGACTCTACACCCAAAAGCCTGTTAATCGTTGGGACAACATCAATGTTGCGCACTTGCTGGAGCTTGCCACGACGAATATCTGGACCCGCTGCAAAGAAGATTGCACTCATGTTCAGCTTGTTGGGATCGTACCCGTGAGCACCATAGAAATTTGGCACCGAAAGGACGGGAGGTGTTGCGGGTGCATCGCCTAGACGTGGCACAACAGGTGATTGAGTGCCATCAAAGTTGTAGCCCTCTGCCATCGTTGTGAAGACATCCCCTGAATCTTGACCAATGAACTTGCTGGTACCCAAGCCGAAGGATGGATCATTCACATCACTTGGGAGGGGGCGAGCGTAGATTTTGTCAAAGATGGGCTTGTCACGCTTTGCGTAGTTTGGGTTCGTTTCAACAAAGTCCTCAAGGAGCTTGACGATTTGCTTTTGAAGCACCACGTATTCTTCTGGAGTGACGATACCGTCTGGTTCGCGTCCCTTTAAGTTGATGTAAATGTGGGCAGCCGGACCAGAGGTCACACCGCGAACTTTGGTAGCGTCGATGCCGTTACTTCTCAGCAAGGCGTTGAAGTCAACGGCTGTATGGAAAGGTGCAAAGCCGTGGTCAGAGACGACGATGATGTTGCTCTTGGGTGTGCCGTTGCGCGTCGTGCCAACGGTTTCAATGATTCGCTGCACGGCATCGTTGGCAACGCGGTAGGCTGTTTGCACATAGGTTTGATACCGTGCAATTTTTGCCTGATCTTGTCCAGCCCCGATCGTCGTTGGGTCAGTTATGGTCGTAGCTTGCCGTGGATCGATCGCCAAAAATTGGTGTTCCGAACCATCAGGCTGCTCAATATACGTCAGCACCAAATCAGCATCGGGGTTTCTGGCGATCGCGCGCAAAACAACGCGAGTCTGATAATCCACAAAGGTGCGTACCAGATCTTCGTAAATGGCTTCTAAATCAGCATCAGGGAAATCGGTAAAGCCTGGGCTGAGTCGCTCTGGAATGCGGAAGTCTGGCTGTGGTGCCCAGAAACCAACATTGTTATTGATGTCGTCTACGTCTGCTAGCACAGCCGCATTCCGGGGAATAGAGTTAGCGGAGTAGCGAGTGATTCTAACGGTTGCCAAATCTGGCGCAAGTGTACTGACGTAGAACCCGGTTCCAGCCCTGCTAGCGCTGCCTTCTAAGTAAAAGAGAGACGAGGTGCGATCGCTCGCTTTGACATACGCTGGACCGGTTGAAGGCAAGCTGAATGGTCCGGGCTGAATGCCTGTAGTGGCATCAAAAAAGACCAGCGTGTCGTAGTTGCCTGCACCATCATCGGTGGTATCCAGTGCTGCCACCTGAATGGTGTAGCTCAGAGTGCCAATGGGAAACGTATCCAGCGGAGTCGTTTTTTGCAAAATGGGGCTGTAAGAGTTCTTGCCAGCCGCTTCAAGTTGGCTAATCGTTTGACCAGGCGCAGGCGTAAAGTCGGTTGCTGTCAGGCTAAAGCCCCTGGCACCCTGTCCTGCAAACGCTCCAAACGGTACGGTGTAATCGACAGTGCGATCGGTTGCCGCTTGAAGCACAGGCGTACCTGCACCAGCCAATGTGATCTCAGCACCGTCAGCACCGGGAAACGTAGCAGCAACGACTTTCTTACCGCTCTGTCTCAGCTTCACCCAGATTGCCTCTGCGAGTGGAGGGGCGGCTGGTCCAACGGGCTTTACCGAGTAACCGCCGATGGGAGCTGCAAAACCACTCACGTTACGAGCAAACGGACTAGCAACCAGATGGAAGCTGTTGGAAACAACGTCGGTTTTGACTGTTGTGGAACCTGTACCGATGCTCACGTGACAGGCAGCCGTTAGGGATGGATTGCACGTCACGTTTCGTTGCGCTGCCACACCGCGACGCTTGAGCAACCCTAAGCCTGTATTGGAGTCAAGTACACCCGTTTTCAAATAGTCATTAATTAAACCAGGGGTTGCACCATCCAAGGAGATGAGGATGACCTTTGGTTTGGGTGTCCCTGCACCTTGGGCAATCACTGCATGGGTTGTGACAACGAGAAAAAAGACGCTGAAGATGACAACCAGTAACCGTCTAAAAGTATGACGGCTCCAAAATTGATAGGCTGAATGAAATGTTGCTGTTAAGTTGCGGGAGATGCTTTGTATCCACGTCATTTGACCTAACCCATGCCAGATTTTGCTGCTCATTAAGAGGTGCCACATTTGAAAATGTCTGAACAGTTCAACAGACTATCAGCTAGGCGTTAAGCAGACGCTATGAAAGCATTAACGAGAGCATTTAAATCGCGTTGGTAAGGTGCGATCGCACCTCAATCGCGATCTTGTGGAATGGCGAGTGGATTCGGTGGGCTTGGAGCACTGGGCGAAGGTGTAGCAGGCGGCTGGGCACTAGCAGGGCGACTGGGGACGTTTGATGGCGGGCTAGTGGCAGGCTGCGGTGTGGTTTTGATAGACGTTGGCTGCGGCGAAGAAGTGCTGGCAGGAGCGGTAGCTGTTGGCTGTGGCGAAGTGCTGGCAGGAGACGCTTGTGCGGGAGTCGTCTGGGGCTTGGGAGTAGCCGTTGCAGTTGAGTCGTCATCATCTGAGTCTGGGTTTGGTTGCAAGATCGATCGCTGCACACCACGCGATGACGTTGGGCTGGTCGCTTTTCTACCACACAACCGACCGAGATCTCTCAACTGACCGTTTTCTAGCTGGATATAACAAACTGGCACAACAGCGTTGGGAAGCGGTTCGCTGACAGTCTGCGGCGTGATCCGATTGGTAAATGTAGGCAGCGGCTGACTATGAGCCAGTACAGCAACAAGCGTGGTCAGTGCAGCGATGAGAGCCGTTAGATAGTAGGAAGTTCTCAGCATAAGCGCAACGGGCTTAGGATAATGTGCTATCGCAATGTTGCCGTTTGGGAAAGATACCGATCGTCGAATCTTTTCAGCTTAGGATCGTGGATTAATTAACCTGAACTACCTCTTTTCTGTAGGGACGTTACATGTAACGTCCCTAATACAGAAAGAATTGCACCTTATTAAATCCACGCTCCTTAGGGTAACTGTACCGCGATC
>JACMKO010000027.1 GCA_014380065.1 Leptolyngbya sp. ES-bin-22
CGGAAATTGCCATTTAAAATCATTGCCACGGACCACGACCCGAAAGCGATTGAAGCGGCAAAACAAAATGCTATGACAGCGGGAGTTGACCATTTGATTACATTTAATGTTTGTGATTTTTCTGAAACAGAAATTCCTAAAGGCAATGGTGTCATTATGCTTAATCCGCCTTATGGAGAAAGGATTGGTGAAGTTTCAAACGGCAAGAGGTTGGCGTGTTGCTGCATCTAAGCTTCTAGATGATTTATCAGAAATGGAAAAAAATGACATTCGTACTGTTGATATTGATGTTGTAGTGCGTAAGCTAGCTAATCGGAACTCCGAACTGTCACCGAGATCGCTCAATGACTACAGAAGCCGTCTTAGAATTGCCATTCAAGAGTTCGTCACGTGGTGTAGTGATCCTGCTGGCTACAAACCTCGAGGTCTCAATGGAAAAGTTAGTACTAAACAGCCTAGTGTTCAGCCAAAGATCTCAAGTGATCGGACAGCAAGCAAAGAACAGGTTCGATCGTCCGCTACTGAGACCTCACAGACTTTGAACCCTAAAGTGATCGTAGATGCTTCTGACAGTTTGGATCTCTCCTATCCACTCAGACCAGATTTCTTGGCTAGAGTCGCGATACCAAGAGATTTAACGACTTTAGAAGCTAAGCGACTTGGTGCTTTTCTTTTAGCAATCGCGATTGATCACAAACCGGAGTAGTTATATGGATAGTGAAGCGCCCGAGCCACAGTCTGAAATTCAAATAGATCTTACTCCTGAATTTCAGCAGGAGTTGCGTGCCTTATCAAGGCGGTATCGTAGCATCCGCTCTGACATTCAAGGTGTGATTGACGCGCTTCGGGCTAAAAACTTTGTGGGCGATCGCCTCTCTGGAGTTGGTGACGGTTATGTCACCTTTAAGGTCAGAGTTCGGAACAGCGATATCCAGAAGGGTAAGAGTGCTGGCTATCGTTTGATCTACCAAGTTGAGTCGCCCACAAGTGTATTACTCCTAACGATTTACTCAAAGTCCGACAGGAACGATATCGGTGCCAATGAGATCCGCCGTATGTTGAATGAATTTTATGGGGACGAGTAGAGTACCAGCTTCTCTCCTAAAGACTCTTTAACTAAAGATTCTTTACTAATCGTGAGCAATGGCTTGTAAAGGTCAGCTATCCTTGTTCTTACGGGGATTGAGGCTAAACAGATGAAAGCGGTTGAAGTCACAGGCACTGTTGATTCAAATGGCAATTTGTCTCTTGATGAACCTATTCAAGTGACAACTCAGAGCCGTGTGCGGGTCATCGTTTTATTTTCGGAGTGGTCAGAGGAAGCAGAAGATCTCGATGACACGCCTATTGAAGCGGTGAAAGCAAGTCTGCGGAGAGCACTACAGCAAGCACAAGCAGGACAACGCATACCGCTATCACAAATGTGGGAAGACGTTGATTTAGATTGATTCGTTTGCCGCTTCACCAACGCCCCTAACTTCTTAAGCGCTGCAAATACTCCCAACCGCGTTGTGCCCAAACCTGTTTGCCTGTTTTGGCGGCGATCCAGCGAGCAACCTTGGAACCTGTCCAGCAGCCACCGTCGGGAGGTGGGGTTTGAAGCGTGTGCTGGAGTTCTTGCTGTTGGGCTGGCGTGAGGAGCGATCGTGGTGAGGGTTGTCCACGTTGGCTCCGATTTTTGACTCCAGTGGGACCTTCCTGGTTGTAGCGGCGAATAATGTCTTTCGCGTAGTCGTAGTTAAACCCCACAAGCTGAGCCGCTTGCTTAATCGTCCACTGCTGATCGACTAGATGCAGCAGGTGCCAGCGCCGCGCCTCAACGGTATCTTGCGCTTGCTGGTAATGGTGTTGCAGTTCTCTGGCAGTGAGATATGGCTTTAGTTGCGCTCTTGGTGGCACGATCGAGGTCAACCCTGTGGCATGAGGTTATAGTTCACTGATCGGCAAATTTTGCACTGCTCCGGATGAATCTTGGCGGTGGGTTGGGAATGCTTGAGTGAATCAACCTAATCATCGAAGCAGGAGTCTTGATCAGTATGGTGTTTAATTTGGCTAGGCGGTTTTCGCTCACTGTAGGGGCGCTTGCAGTTGCAGTCGTGTTCCCAAGTGTGTCGCTGGCAGGTATGCAACCATCACCAGCAATCCTGCCGCAAGGAACGGTTGTAGCGGTTCAGCCTACATCTTCAGGCGTTGAGCAACTGAAGTTGACCGAGCAGCAGACGCAGAAGATTCGGGCACTCCGCAAGACTAGAAATCAAGAGATTGCTCAAGTTTTGAACGCAACGCAACGCAAAAAGCTGGTGCAGGCGCTACGGTCGGGGACGAAATTGGGCGCTGCCATGCAAACGTTGAACTTAAGTGCTGATCAGAAGCAAAAAATTGGGGCGATCGTGCAGCAATCAAATCAAGCGGTGAAAGCCACGTTGACACCAACGCAACAGCAGCAGCTAGAAACGTTTCGCAAGCAGCATCAGACAGCCGCACAAACTCCGATCGAGTAAAGCGATTCGGCTATGCTAGATGCACTCAGATTATTCTTTAGTCTGAGCAAATTTGACTTTAGACTCAGGAGTAGTGTGATGGCGACTGACTATTTGTTGTTTGTGCATGGTGTGAAAACCCGCAAGGAATCAGAATTTCGAGACCTGGCTACAACCTTGTTTAATGGCATCAAGCGAGCGGTACCGGATCGATCGAGAGTCTTAAAACCTGTCTTTTTCTTCTGGGGCGACTTGAATCAAGCCCCTCAAGCTGCCCTTCTGAAAGGGTTTGAAACGTCCTCACGGTGGAAGGATTTTTGGTTTCGTGACTTTCGGACAGAGCAAGTGCTGGAGTTTATGGGTGATGCCGCGCTGTACCTCAGCCGTCACATCGGGTCAGCGCTGGTCAAAAAACTTAGAACCGACATGCTAGAAGCGTTTAAGGATGTGCAACCGGGCGATCGCCTGCATCTGGTCACGCACAGTTGGGGCACCGTCATTCTTTTTGACATTTTGTTTGCAGCCCGCTGGGAAGATGAAAAGCTGGACGAAGCCGTGCTTACCAGCGTGCAACGGATTCGCAATCTACTCTTTGGCATTCCGCTCGATGCCAAAACCCCAATTCCAGATGGCAATGTTTATAAGGGGCTTCCCGTGGCCAGTATTCATACAATGGGTTCACCGATCGCCCTTTTTAGCTTGATTAGCGTTACGGGCGCAAGTACGCATGACCTCACTCCAAAACTCAAAGAGCTGCTGGAGAACCTTTACAACAACTCCAGGCAAAAGCCCCTTCCCTGGTGCAACTATGCTCACCCTGGCGATCCGATCGCCTACCCGCTGGAAGGCGTAATGCCCTTGCTGCTTGATGAGAACACAGCGCTGGTAGGCATTCAAGACATCATCACCGAGAAAGGCAATTTTTTAGTCAAGCCTTTTAGCCAGACGCTTGCTCCCTTACTCAGCGGTGGTGATGCTCATAATAGCTACTGGAAAAATGCAACCGTTGCTAAAGCGATCGGCGATGTTGTTGCAAAAGCTGCGACCCCTTAAAGATCCCCGGCTTTTTCAAGAAGCCAGGGATCTGAAGGCTTGGCTTTGTTAACATATCTTCATGTGTCAACCAAAGCCTCTGGAGACTGCGAATACCTATGCTGTTACGCCCTGATCAGCGCACCAAACTTGACGATACCAACGACAGCCTTTTTTATGACCAGCCGCGCTTTGTCACACATGTTGATGAAGGCTTCATCCAGCAGCTAACGGATTTATATCAGGAACGGTTGCAGCCAAA
>JACMKO010000293.1 GCA_014380065.1 Leptolyngbya sp. ES-bin-22
AACGTAAAACCGTTAGACATGAAACAGGGCTTGCACCTGGGATAGTGGCAGGTGCCACTGGGCTTCGGGTTGCCAGGTATCAACATCGAAGGTAGAGTCACGCCCACGCCAGTAGGCAGCCCACAGCCGCTGGCGGATGGCGGCATTTAACAGCGGCAGGTGCGTGACTCGCCGATGGATAACACGAAGTAAACCACCGCCCAAGATGAGGTGCGCTAGATGGAATTTGGCACCCAGTAAAAATGCCTGTACTTCGGCTTCACCGATCGGATCAGCACCATACCCAGTCAGCACATGGATGCTGTCGTGGAGCTGTTTGCGACGAGGACCTGTCTGGAAGGGCGTTAATTGCTGTTGGTCGAGAAAGTCAGCCAGCGATCGCCCCAGCGTGCCGCTCGGCAGGCGGTGGAGTTGCTCAATGTCTACCACTGGCGGCACATTAAGACCCAGGCGATCGCCAACCTGATCGACCAGGTGCAGAAAGCGGTCAAGGAAAACGCCGTTGGAAGGCACTGTAGAAGATGAGTTCATGGGATTTTGACAAGCGTGAACGGATTGAGATTAAGGTCAAGGCTCTGTAAGGCTAGCGCTGACGCTGCTGACGCAGTGCGGTCAGACTTTGCCGAAGCTGCTGCTTTTGGTCAGCAGTCAGAATGGTATTCAATTGAGTGCGAGTAGACTGCATCACCTGGCGCAGTTGGGTTTTCTGCTCTGCTGAGAGATTTGCGGACGCGATCGCGTTTTGTAGATTGCGACCCTGCACCAAAGTGATTTTGAACTGCTGACGCTGTTCTGCTGTCAGGATTTGATCAATTTGAGTGCGGACTTGAGCTGAAACCTGGGTTAACTGCGCTTTTTGCTCTTGAGTCAGATTGAGCTGCGCCAGGTTGGGCAGTCCTGATGCGGCTAAAACTTGCTGTAGCTGAACTTTTTGAGCAGGGGAGAGGTTCATCGCCGCGATCGCCGCTTGCACCGCTTGCCCTTGCTCGATCGCGGCAACAAATTGCTGGCGCTGTGCGGTTGTGATCACTGCCCCAAGCTGGCTTTGGAGTTGAGTGCGCTTTTGTTGCAGTTGGTCACCCTTTGCCTGAGCAACGTTAGCGTTCGCAATACCAGGGAAGGCTGCGGTAGACGGTTGAGCGATTGCCAGAGGGGCAAGCATGGACGTAACGACGACCAGACTGCCCGTTAGTAACCTAATCAAATTCCGTTTCATGAGTTGGCTCCTCAGTGCGATGCTCCCATCCTATGAGTTGCAAGGGATACACCACATGAGGCAAGTGTCCTCACATCGATCGGGACATTTGTCCCCCAGTAGCTTGAGACAACCCTCCCTTGCTGCAACGAACCGGAAACGCTTAAGGTAAGTGGTTGTGTCATTAACGCAGCATGAGCTTATCTACACACCACAGAGACTATTCGCTCCGGTTTTTGCTCTACTTAGAGTGGCTACTGTTGGGCATTGTAGCGTTGAGTGAAAGCCTACCCGGATCGCCCTTCAGCCAACTCTCGCGATCGCCGTTACTCAATCTGCTCGGTTTGAGTCTCTTTGCGCTGTTAGGGCTGAGGCTGCCAAAGCGTCCCCTGGCTAAGGCTCTCTACACCGCGTTTGAACTGGGGCTGTTGCTACTGCTGACAACGGTCGGCGGCATTCGGTTGTTTTCGCTGCTGTATGTCGTGCTGATTGTTCGCAATTGCCTCCTTTTAGAGGGCTACTACCGTTCGACAATAGCAGCGATCGCGGTTGGGCTATGCATTAGTCTTCAGGCACAGCGATTCCGGGCGTTGGTACTGGTGCACACTCCTATTTTTGTCGATCGCGGCGGCTTTTTGCTGTTGAGTTTTGCGGTCATGTTTGGGTTGATGGTGATCTTTCTGCAAGCGCTGGTGAATGCGGTACTGTCAGAACGGCGCAGTCGAGAGGCACTGGCGATCGCCAATACGCGCCTGCGGCAGTACGCCCTTCGCATCGAAGATCAGGCAACCCTGCAAGAACGCAATCGCATTGCGCGGGATATTCATGATTCGTTGGGTCATTCGCTCACAGCCTTCAACCTGCACCTGGAAGCCGCGTTGCGGTTGCTCCAGTCAGACCCCGAAGAAGCCAAAGCCCTTTTAGTAGAGGCAAAGCAGATTGGCTCGACGGCACTAAAGGATGTGCGGCAATCAGTAACGGCGCTACGGTCTGATCCGTTACAGGGGCGATCCCTAGAGGACGCGATCGCCACCCTCCTGGACGAATTTCGTCGCTCTACAGGGATTTCCCCTTCCTGTCAGATTGCGCTCAAACAGCCACTTTCTAGCGACATCCAAGTCACTACTTACCGCATTGTGCAAGAAGCACTGACCAATATTTGCAAATATGCCAACGCCACAGCGGTAGACATCACCCTTCAAACCACCCCTAATCGCCTACAAGTTGTGATTCAAGACAACGGTCAGGGCTTTGACCCTAGCCAAACCACAACTGGTTTTGGGCTACAGGGTATGGAGGAGCGCACCACCGCGATCGCGGGTGAGTTTAAACTAATGACAGCACCACAGCAGGGTTGCCAGATCCACGCCAC
>JACMKO010000294.1 GCA_014380065.1 Leptolyngbya sp. ES-bin-22
CATTTTTACGTTGCCAAAGAGCGATCGGGCGATGTTTTGGTTCATCACAACTTGCTCGATCGGCCATTTGTAGGCAATCCAGCCCGATCGACATATCCATCTCTAATTACAGAAGCAGGCAATCACTAACATATGAAATCCCGACATGACACCATCCTCGTTTTCGGTGCGACAGGTCAGCAGGGCGGCTCTGTGGCAAAGGCTTTACGCTTGTATGGCTGGCAGGTCACAGCACTGGTTCGCGATCCGACTACCGATAAGGCAAAGGCACTTGCTGATCAAGGGATCGCCCCAGTTCGCGGCGATCTGGCAGACATCCAATCGATTCAAGCGGCGATGGCGGGTGTCTACGGCGTTTTTAGCGTTCAACCCAGCTCTGGTCAAGGAGCAGCTCATGGTGTGACCGACGAAGATGAAATTCGATATGGGAAGGCAATAGCTGATATTGCGGTTGCGAACAGCGTTCGTCATCTCGTTTATAGTTCGGCAAATGCTGCAGGGGCAACCAAAACCGGAATTGAGCATTTTGATACCAAAAGTGAGATCGAGGAGTATATTCGCGGCTTAAATATCTTAAGCACCATCATCCGACCGAGCGCATTCATGGAAATCCTGACGCTACCCGGCATGGGTCTCGATCTCGGTGAGTTCTCGTTTTTCATGAGACCCAATCAACCGATGCAATTCATTGCAGTTGAGGACATTGGCAAGATCGTCGCTGGAATTTTCGCCGATCCTACGAAGTTCAGAGCGCAGACGATCGAGATTGCTGGCGATACAGTCACGGGGATCGAACTGACCGAAAAATTCAGCCGGACAGCGAAGCATCCCATCGTCTATCATCGCTTTTCCGACAGTCTGCTCGAACAAAATGCTTTCCTCGGCGGTCTAGCTAGGCTTGTTGACCTAGGACGACTAGCTGGCAATGCTGATGTCGCGTCACTGCGGATAGAATTTCCTGGACTGCTGACTATGGACGAGTGGCTGGCGGGCACTGGCAAGCCCATGCTACTGGCTGCAATTCAGGCTAGCGGCGGCGAAGTTGCACTGCGGTGAAAGTGGCGGACGCTAACTCCGCGATCGAGTCGTCGATCCGGTCAAGACGGTACATCCATACGTTGCTAAGTAACGTCCAGGGTCGAGCGGTGATTGGAATGCTCCAGACCGCGCTGTTTTAACATTTTATGACTACTGAATCAAGACCTTAATTATCAGAGAATAACCATGAAAGCGATCGCGCTCCAAAACGGTTTTGGCATCGATCATCTCGAATCAATCGAAGTGCCCACACCTCAACCTGTCGCTGATGAAGTTTTGGTCAAAGTCCAAGCTGTTTCACTCAACTACGTCGATTTGATGGTTGTCACAGGCAAGATGAATCCCAATCTCCTGCTGCCATTTGTACCAGGGGCGGATGGGGCAGGCACCGTCGAACGGGTCGGGACTGATGTGACCGCTTTTAAACCTGGCGATGCAGTGGTAACGACCTTCAGTGGAGAGCTAAGTTGATGACGCAAATACCATGACCTAAATCAATAAAGAGAAGCTAATCATGAAAGTATTAGTGGTAGGAGCGACCGGGAAATATGCCAGCCATGTCATCCCAGAACTAAAGCAGCGAGGTGTGACAATTCGTGCCTTGGTGCGCGACAAAGATAAAATCGATACGGCACGGCAGCAGGGCGCAGATGAAGCGGTAGTCGGAGATCTCAACGATGCAGAAAGTCTGCGCGTCGCTGCTAGTGATGTAGAGGGTGTCTTTCATCTCAATCCTGCCTTTGCACCTGATGAAGCAGCGTTGGGTATGGCGATGGTTGAGGCTGCCACAGCAGCAGGAGTGCGGAAGTTTGTCTTCTCCAGTGTCATTCACCTGTCCATCTCCGCACTGAGTAACCATGCCGCTAAACGCCCAGTTGAAGAGGCTTTGTGCGAGTCAGGAATGCAGTTTGTTATCTTGCAGCCAACGATGTTTATGCAAAACTTTGATAATGGCTGGAGGGCGGTGATGGAAAAGGGTCGATTTGCTCTGCCCTACTCCAAACATAGTCCCTCATATGTTAGAGGAGTCAGCGATAAGCTGATAACAGAACCGCCGGAGAATCTGGATAGTCCCTGACGCTGATAAAGCTGGTTCTCAGATTATAGATCCCGACAAGGTTCTGTTTCACGCCTCGCTACCCAGCCAATCTGTACAAGTATCAAAGGGACTCTCTGTGTGGAAGCCACCCTGGATTGATGAGGATAGGACAGGTATCAGGCAGTTCTCTACCCTGGTGACTCACAATGAATCCAAGCACGCTTGGGATTGATGTCAGTAAAGCGACGCTTCATCTCGCTCTAATGAAGGGAAGCGGCCGACCGCAGAAAAAACAAGTGATGAACGATGCCATCGGGTTTGCCCAAATGGCGGAATGGCTGAAGGCACAAGGTGTCGAGTCGGTGAGCGCCTGCTTAGAGGCGACGAGTACTTATGGACAAGCCGTAGCACGATACTTGTACGACCAAGGGCATCGTGTGAGTGTAGTGAATCCCGCCCGCATATCAGGGTTTGCCCAGAGCGAATTGAGACGAACTAAAACCGATGGCGCAGATAGCGCGACAATCGCCCGATTCTGTGAGGCGATGCAGCCAAAAGCTTGGATACCGCCGACACCAGAGACGGCAGAGTTACAGCAAATGACCCGGCGGTTGGAAGATTTGCAACAGATCATGGGACAAGAAAAGACGCGA
>JACMKO010000295.1 GCA_014380065.1 Leptolyngbya sp. ES-bin-22
CAACTATATTGTTGAATAAACACTTCCTTATAAAATGCCTGTATGATTCCTGCAATTTATTTATTGTGCCTTCTGTAAACTCAGTAATAGGAGTATTGAGTGAATCATCAAGTTGAATACCATCGAGGTTAATAACAACAAAATCAGGATTTGAGGTTATTAACTGAACACCAGCTGTATCCAGTACTTTTTGTCTTAAATCATTTATGTGTTCGTATAGATTAGAAGTATATAAACTTGCAACATCAAATCTTGATATATTAGGCAACAATAAAGCCATTGAGCTTTTATTGCTGGTTAGTCTGAAGTTCCACGCAACGCAAGCAATGATCCACTCGTACCAGTCACCGTGGCAATTGCTGAGGGCACCTTGTGTGACACCAGGGCACTCAGCTTTTACAGCATTATCTAAACTATCCAAAATTCCTCTAAAAGTTTCATTGATGTTTGGGATCTGACCATTCCTTACACTACAAAAAGCTTCAATTCTTTTAATCTGAGGTTTACCCTGACTATCATAATTTACTATTGCCATGAGCTTTCTGTAGTCGCCTTTTTAGTACTTGATCATAACCTATAGGCTAACCAAAAGCCTCAGAATAATTGATCGCTCAGATTGATTACTCTGAAAAATAAGTCTGGAAAATTAGCAGTTCTGGAGAATTAAGAGTCATGGCTACAGATCTCAAATGCTAGCCCAACATCCTTGGCTACCTGCTGTCTAACTTGTTATTAGACGGAATTTTTCCGCAGATCCAGCCCGAAATAGGCGGATCGGCAGACAGTTTCGGCAGGTCACTCCAAAGCAAGTAGATTAACAGCATGTTTCCGTGAAGACTCCCAACGCCCCTTCCTCAAGCAATCATGATTGACTCAAAATTCTGTAAGCGCGTCGCTTCCAGCGTATACCTTTGACCGTAAATGCGGGGGAGTTTTCCCGTTGTGGCTAAGACCTGCCGGACTTCGGCATTGGTAATGCTCGCCAGCGTACGATCGCTACTCAGCGCAATGCCAGCCGCAATGCCCACGCCATGACCAACCATCGTGTTGAATTCCACAATCCTGCCCGCTGCACAGGCATACCCATCAAAGCCAGACACCGGACTCACCACTGCCAGGTTCGGCACCGATCGCACCAGCGCATGACGAATGCCCACGTTAAATAGCGGCGGATGGGGAAACGAAACACTGCTCATGCCTTTCTCTGCCGCCTTTTTACCCAGTCCCGTAATGCCACCGCGCACATCCAGGTAATAACCAAAGGTGCCGATCGCTTCAGCCGGAGGCACCCCGCCCAAAAGCATCTGAGCACCGCTCAATGGTTCTACCACACCTTGAATATTGCCCGCGTGCCGAATGTAAAGCTCCGACGCTGGTTTGACAGTCGTCGCGCCAAAGCTTTTCAACCATTTCGTCACAAAGCCGATTTCCTCTATCATTGCAGGCGTTGACTTGGCGGCTCCCCGTGCCAGCGCCTCTGCCTGAGCGCCCGTGACATAGAACATCAGTGCATTCCACGACAGCCGATCGCCCCCCAAAATCGCGATGTTTGCCTGATCGAGCAGCACGCCACTGTCAGCCAAAACCATCTTCTTGCCCCGGAACGCATGATACGTCACGGACAAAGCTCGACTACGCACGTCGATATGGTCTTGCCCGACATACATCGTTCTGAGATTGCCCTTCTCATCCACAAAGCTCTTGTGAATCTGATCTATCAGCGCCGAATCACCGCCAGCGGCGATCGCAATATAGTGCTGCGCTTCGGCATCGTTGGGATTGGTGAAGCGTTTGAGATAGTTCAGCTCAATGGTTTTCAGGCGTTGCATGCTGAGTCCCTGGCTTTCAAACACCAGCGTTACAGGCAATTCTGAGTCTGGTAGCCCAAACGTGCCAAATCCCTGTAGCTTCTGCACACCCGCAGCCTGCGCAAATTCAGCATTGACGCTGGAGTCGATGAACTGCTTGCCCAAAAAGATGCTGCCAGTGGTCAACTGAACGCCCCTCAGCTTTCCACCGTCTCGCAGCACCGACTGAATCTGTACACGGCTAATAATATCCGCACCCACTTCGCTCAGCATGGCTCGCAAAGCCGCATCAGCCTTGCGCGGATCAAGCGCGATTTGGGCAACGCCTGCCCGGTGCAAAAACTCCTGATAGATCGCAGACGGGTCGCCAAAGATGGGTAAGCCGTACGCCTGACGGATGTCAGTTGGCAAGGTGCAGCGATCGAGATACGCCAACCCTCCCCGCACCAGATGACCGCCAATGCCTTCCTGAGAATTGCCCTTGAACATTAGCAGCGTTCGCAGCGCTTTGCTCGTGCGGCGACGATACTCCCTGGCGGCACTAACCAGCGCCAAAACACCAGGCACTTCGTCACCAAAACCAATGACATCGTAAGAACGAGGCGGTTGTGTAGCAGCAGTCATAGTCTTACCAGCACAGACGATACTTCAGGACACACAGGATAACCGATGTCTTTCGGAAAGCGCCGAATTCTCTTCATTTTCTTCCGCTCGTAGGAACGTTATAGGTCACGTCCTGACAAAAACCTCCATACAATGGCGATCAGGCAATGCAAGAGAGGTCGTTATGACTGAAGCGGCGATCGGGCAACGGCTCACCCTTGAAGAATACCTGAACCACGACGATGGCACAGACACTCAGTATGAACTGGTTGCAGGAGAACTGGTTGAGTTGCCTCCAGAAAGCCGTTTGAACTCACAAATCTCGTTGTTTCTGGCGCTTGAGTTAGCAAAACTTGTACCCGTAGATCGCCTTTGCCACAAAGATACCGAAATCGAAGTCACTGGGGCACAGGCACAAGTCCGCTTACCTGATCTGATGATACTCTCAGAAGCATTAGCGGCGATGTTGGGCGATCGACGGGGCACGATTACACGCGAGATGCCGCCGCCCGTGATGGTAGTCGAGGTGGTGTCTCCGGGCAAAGCAAACGAGGAGCGAGATTATCGTTACAAGCGCTCTGAGTATGCTGCAAGAGGAATCTCTGAGTATTGGATCGTTGACCCGCAGCAAGGCAAAGTAAGCGTCCTCACGCTGGTTGCTGGACTTTACGAAGCAGAAGAATATACGGGCGAGATGATGATTAAATCTCAATTTGAAGCGCTGTTATTAAAGGCTGATCAGGTGTTGCGATCAAAGATGTAAGTTTAAGAACTCTCTACTTAAGGAGTTCGCCACCTTGGCAAACGGAAATAATTTAAAACAGTTTGATCACTTCTTTGAGCGAAAGGTAAATGCCTAAGCCAGAACTGATACAGAGCGCCACTGTTCCATCCCAGTCTAGATCAGCTTGTAATTTTCCCTAAGTAGTTAGCTTAATTAAGACTTTAATGAGTGCGATCGCGCTGCCCAACGCGAATCCTGCAACCATGAAATCCTGAGTTTCTGGCGCATTCTGACCACGCGTCTTTCTGACTAACGGTGCAGCAATACTCACGACCAACATCACGCCTAGCCAGACATATAAAAAGTTCAGATTCATCTAGGAATTCCGCACCGATTTTACTTTGGCAGAGCTAATATACCACCCCTATGCTGCTGCTAAAGCGGTGCCAACCAATGCACCAGGGATTTGGGCGATCGCGCATCCTAGCGCAGCGCCACCTGCAATCACAACCACAACGCGATCGGCTTTATCCCAAAAGCTGGTTGTTGTTGTCTGTATTTGCTGGCGAGAAAGCTGCTTGGCGGCTGCAATCCAATCTGATGTTGGTGTCACCGTATGGACAAAGAGCCAGTCTAAGCTCGATGTACTTTGGAACGTAGCGCTCAGGCTCTTGGTACGGTGTTGAGAGGCGTATTGTTCATCCCATTGCTCTAAAATTGTTGTGTAAGCGTCTTCTAGAGGCGCGTGTTGCTTGATCAGTTCACGCAATTGATGGGCGGCATCTGGGTGATTCTGTCGCAAAGCTTGACCCGTTTCTTGCAGCGATCGCTGCAACGCTTCCGGCAATGGTTCTGGCTGCTGGGCGAGGGCGTACAATAACGCTTCAAGGTCAATCACAATTTTGGGAAAGTTCATTGGTTAGCCCTGTCCGGTAAGTGTAAACGCCGCCCAATAGTAGGGATTGCTGTATTTTATGGGTTGGTTTAGCCCTATTGTACTGCCTTCTTTTAAGGTGTTCTTGGCACGGGCTGTAAGTCGGTCAACGATGCCAGGTTCTAATCCTGGAAGTTGACTGAGTTCTGTAATCCAGGCAGCCAGTTCTGCCCAGGTGATGGTGCGAAGCCAGTGCTGAGACTGCTTGAGGGCAGTAGCAGGTGTATCTCCTGCCAGCAACCGCTGGTAAAACTGAAGCATCAGCCAGGTGCTGGAAATCTCATCTACTTGCCAAAGGGTGCTGAGAACGTTAGCGGCTCCGGCTTTGAGGAAGGCGCTGGCGAGTCCCACGTATTCGGTGGTGATGCCGTCTTTGCCAGTGAGGGCAGTTTCGCAGGCGGCAAGGCAGACGAGCTTGTAGCTGGAGAGGTTGAGGTGGCTGATGGTTTTGGCAGTGAGAAGTCCATCGGTGAGCGCGATCGCGGATTCCTCTGGTTTGCGGGCGTTGTAGGCTCCATGTCCGGTGAAGTGAAAGGTTTTGTAGGAGGCTTCTAGGGCGTGGACGACTTTATCTAATGATGCCTCTGTAGGAGAAAGATGGATAGAGTGTTGCACCAACTGTCGCACGATCGCCGATTCGAGTTGGGCAAAGGGCATTGCGGGTTGATCGGTTTCAGGATCATCCACATTCAGTAGGGGCGAATAGCGATCGTTCTTTGCTCGATCGCGCAAGTTCAACCCAATCTGGAGGCTAGGTAGATAGGAAGCGGTGAAGCGATCGGGAAACAAAGTGTGTAGCGGAAACCGATGCAGATCGCGGTGAGGCAGCAGGATCAGGGTGTCAACGGTAGGGGGCAGTTGCTTGCACAGTGCGTTGATGTGCAGGATGTCGCGAAGGGTTTCCAGTTGCGGTTCGATCGCTACGCCGCTGTAGTTCCTGGATGGGCTTTGTGTGCCTCAGCATAAATTTTCAACGCGGCAGACATTTGTTGTTTAGCGCTTGCGCCTTGCGCCTGAAACCAAGTGAACGTCTCAGGATCGACTTGAACAGCCACTTCTACAGGCGATTTGGGCATTCACAACTGTGCCCTAGCAAAGAACTCTTCCGATAGGGGCGGAATATCAGAGGTATCAATCTCTTCGTCGCTCATCGCGTCAATCTTAGCCCAATCGGTTCTTGAGGTATTGTTCATAGTCCACTCGAATTTCATAGACTTAAATCTAGTGGACGAGCCAATTTTAGAGCAGAGTGCTTGACCGCTAAGCTACCCCTGTGAACGAATCCAGCCTATATCAAGAACATATAGGACGGTCGTTTTCACCCTACTTGCTTACTGACGCTTAATTGACGATGATCTTAACGTTTCCAATCAGCGGCGACAGGTATGACTGAAACGAAGCGCGAAGACTCTATTCGTCCGCTGCATTGGGGTTGTTAGACCGCTTCACCACGGGAAATACTGAATTTGACCTTCCATCTCTCCTTCCTGACTGCACTCTACAAGTACAAGAATATCTTCAATCACCCGACCGATTGGTGAATCTGTGCTGATTTCGACAACCCCTGGCATAGGCTGACCTTGCCTAACTCGATCGTAGGCATAGCGAGTAATCGTAGCGACATCGTGAGTCAGTAAAATACGCCCTTCTTGGGCTGCCCACTCTAAAACCATTGGGTCGTCTTTACCTGATAGCCCAACATCTTGCACACGAACGATGCCAAGTGTTGGGCGGCGGCGGAATAATCCTCGAACGATCGTATTATCGAAATTTTCGTCGGCAAGAAATCTCAACATGTTTCTTGTTCTGTTCTGCGGGCAAGCAGACGATCGCGTAAACCTTGTGGGTCAAACCTTGCTTGATTCATCGCCCGAATCTCTTGTGATTGCTGTTGCCGCTGTTGCAAGTAGGCTTCTACGTCTGGCTGGTGATTAAGATAAAAGGCAACTGTGGCATAAACATCAGCTAGATTAAGCGATGGATACCGATAAACGATCTCCTCTGCTGTTGTGCCTTGCTTAAA
>JACMKO010000296.1 GCA_014380065.1 Leptolyngbya sp. ES-bin-22
CGGTTCACTCAAGTACCAACACGCCTGCCCGTGCTGCAATCGGCGACGGTAGGCGGCACGGCAGCAAATTTCCCAGACGGCAGCGCGCTTATTTTGCGAGCAGATCAACAGTTCGATCTGGCAAAACCCTTCGTGAATGCTGGCAAATGGCAAACGACCATTGGCTTCAATCAACCCGGAAAGCGCGTTTTAGAAATTATTAGCTCGGATGGACGCGATCGTGACCAGGCGGCGATCGATATCGTCGCTGCCCAACCACGTCCTCCCCGCGTCAGCTTCACCAATCCACCGAAGCAGGTCAAGGTAGAAGCGACGATCACTCTGGCAGGTGAGGCAGTTAACTACAGCAATGGCGACCAACTCATCTTGCGGGTAGACCAGCGGCTAGAACTGGCTCGTCCCAGAGTACAAGATGGAAAGTGGCAGGCGCAAACGGTGTTACGCCAAACCGGGAAACGTCTGATCGAAATCATTGGCTCTGAGCAAGACAAAGCCCAAACAGTCATTGAGGTTATCGGCGCTGAGGCTGGTACGTTCCAGGCGCTACCCCGTACCACCTGGACGAGTACTCCCACACCCTCTAATCTGCCTAACCTGCAACCTAAAGGCATCACGCTGCATCATACTTTTATCAGTAGTCCGCCTGCAACCAGCGCTTCTGTAGCAGATGAAGCTGCGCGTATGCGAGTGATCTACAACGGGCATGTGAATGGCAATGGGTGGGCAGATATTGGCTACCACTTCATCATCATGCCGAGTGGTCGGGTCTATTCAGCGCGAAGTGAGACGAAGCGAGGAGCGCATGATGTCGTCAATGATGGACTGGGCGTTGCGTTTGACGGCGTTTACACCAATGTCACTATCAATCAAGCGATGTACAACTCGGCGATCGCACTTTGCACAGCGCTCTGCAAGCGTTACGGCATTACCAACACCGTCACTCCTATCCCTACGCCAACCGGAGACTTTGGCACCCGCAATTTGCCGCGCATCATGGGACATCGCGATCGTGTGGCGACAGAATGCCCTGGCACTGAAGGCGGCAGAACCGTGCGTTTACCCGATATCCGTCAGGCAGTGAATGGAAATCTAGTGCCCTAGAAACGAGCTTTCGACCCTAAACCTTGACTGCTTGCAGCCACTCCCCCATCCAAACTTGATACTGTGTACAACATATAACTTTTTGGAAAGCCAAAAATCCGCTCGGTTTTCAAGGTTGCTTCAGGAAATAACCGCTTGAGTCGCTGGACATCTAGCACACGTGTTCCTTCGATGTATTCTGTCCATGCTGGGAGTTTTTTGCGCCAGCGTTCAATGAGCGTCTGTCGCCACGAAGCTGGATAAAACCACCAAAACGGCATACCAGAATGTGCCTCGATCGGAAAGTACTTTGACGGCGTTTGTACCCAGTAGCGGCGACCCAGACGACGGACTTCTCTGGCAAACGCTTCCTGTCGCTTTTCATTGCCCACATGTTCAATCACGCTATTGGTAAAAACCAGATCAAACGACTGATCATCGAACGCTACATCACAACCATCACCCTCCACATACGTGAATCGATGGCAACTTGAAGACCTTCGCTCACTATTTTCACCGGGAATATTCAGGATAGTGATGTCCATCGGTCGCTCGACAAAGTCCCAAATTTCAGGACAACCGCCCAAATCCAATACTCTTAAAACCTCACCTGTTGATGCATTGAGCCACTCTTTAAACAGGTGCATCCGTCTTTTACGGGTGTACTCAGAAAAGGGGCGTAAAAGACTGTAAAATAAGCTGATACGCAGATAGCTTAGAGACTTCATGGTACAGTAACCTCTTCTTAGCAGGGGCTGAACTAGAGAGCAGAGATTGCACTAATTGTCTGCACTTACAATTGGGAAATGTACTGGCAATAAGCAATGAACTTCCTTTCAATGATGGCTGCATAAAATAGCACCTCAACAAAAAAATGGAGCTTTAGCTTACCGTTGATGGCTGAAGAGGCACCCTGGATGCTGTTAATACGTAAGCAAGAATGGAATTAACGAAAATTTGCCCTACCCTAGAGAGCTGATTTTTCTGACAGCAGCTAAAGCATTTCTCTTGGCGCAAG
The DNA here is from genome assembly GCA_014380065.1 of Leptolyngbya sp. ES-bin-22. Taxonomy (GTDB): domain Bacteria; phylum Cyanobacteriota; class Cyanobacteriia; order Leptolyngbyales; family Leptolyngbyaceae; genus Stenomitos. Next base: position 2,099 of record JACMKO010000296.1, read on the forward strand.
AGAAAGAGAGACATATTGCTGACGCAATGGTATCAGCATCTTAAATATTTTTACAACGTTAGGATTTTTTCTTTAGTCAGAAACTACTTTAACTTCACTTTCTTTTGACCGTACTCCACTCTTCTGAACGAAAACTGTCTAACAGGAGCAATTATCTTAAGTTTTGTAACAGCCATCAGTGGCATCAATGCACTCGATCGAGCCTGTGAATAGACCAAAAGGTAGAAGTTAAAACAGAACGGCTAAGCCATCATTAACTGATTGAGAAGCTCATCATTCTAAGCAAGCAGTCTGTCACCGGGTAGGTAGGCTGCTTTTTTTTGGGACTTAAAAGCTAAGAGCAAAGGTACGGTGGACTTAGTTTTTTCGGTTGTTTCATGGCTTTCATACCAATTTAAAGCATGACGGCTACAGATCCGATCGCTGGGTAGGGGCAAGGCAATGCCTTGCCCCTACAAGATATGTCGTCTTTTCAATTCAAATTGGTATCACTTGCAGAACAGGCGGCTGTTTGCCGGATGCAGCATTTACCGAGTTCTAGGCATAAAAAAAGCCTCTCCGAAGAGAGGCAGTCGTATGAGACTTGTAACAATGTGAGCCTTAGAGAAACTAGGGTTAACCTCTCACTGCGATCGCGCCTGCGAAGGCAGAAGCTGCCGCCGAAACAAGGGCGGTACCAAACAGCCACCAGGCAGCACTAGCAGCCGCCTTTTGGGTTTCCTTTACCTGCTTCTGAGCCTGGTACTTGACCTCTTGCAAACGCCGTTGGGCATCTTCCTGTAAGCGCTCTGCCCGACGCAAGACGCTGGTACGAGCATCTTCGACCTGATCGATAACGTGGTTCGCCTGCTCTTCGGAGATGTCCTCACGAGAGCTGAGTAAGGCAACCAACGTTTCGCGGTTGAAGCTACCGAGCCGATCGCGCATCGCTTCAAAGCCAGCCTGAGGATCGTAGAACATGGTGCGGACATCGCGCTTGATGCCGTCATAGTTCAGTTCAGGGCGATCGAGGGCGTTCAGATAGTCCCGAATGCGCGCCAGAATGCCATCGATCACGGACTGGAGACGGTTCTGAATTCTCTGAATTTGAGCCGTCACCTGATCGCGTACCGAAAGCACCTGATCGACAATCCGTTCCGCTTCGGCTGTGGATATATCCTGACGTTGGGATAGCAGCGCGACAATGGTTGAGCGGTCTACCTGGCTGAGGCGTTCGCCCAAGCTGCCAGCCCCTGCGCGAGGATCGTTCAACAACAGTTGCAGGTCGCGCTTGATGCCGTCTGGATTGAGTTCATCCTTATTCGTTTGAAGCAAGTAGCTTTCCACATTGGTCTGGAAGTCCTGTACCCGTTGCTTGGTACGCGATGCCAGCCGACGCGGTGAGCGGACGATGCGACGAATCGCTTCCTGCACCTGATCAATGGACTGATTGACTTGCTCTTCGCTGAGGTCTTCCCGCTGACTGAGCAACTTCACCAGCGTTTCACGATCGAGCTGCGAGAGCCGTTGCCGTAGCGCCAGTGTGCCTTGCTTAGGATCATTGAGTAGTGTGCTCAGGTCTCGTTGGATGCCATCAGGATCAAGTTCCGAGAGGTTTGTGCGACGCAGATAATCCGCGATCGATGTACTCACCTGGTCGTACTGATCCTTCGCCTTGTCTGCCACGATTTGTGGCGCATTGAGGACGTTGTGACGCACATCTTCAAGCTGGCTGACAATGCGATCGGCTTCTTCAGGGGTCATATCCTGCCGCTGAGCCAGCAGTTGCACCAGCGTTTCGCGGTCTACATGGCTGAGACGATCGCGCAAAGCAGCCGTACCAGCTTCGCGATCGTCCAGAAGCAACTTAAAGTCGCGCTTGATGCCATCAGGATTGAGTTCTGACTTGTTGGTGTTACGCAAATAGGTTTCGACGCGACCACGCACTGCCAGCGCCTCAGACTTCACGCGCTCTTGTGATTCGCGCGCCGTGTTGAGGACGCTATCGCGGGTGCTTTCAAGCTGGCTAACAATGCGATCGGCTTCTTCAGGTGTGGCATCCTGACGTTGCGCTAGCAGTGCCACCAGCGTGTTGCGGTCAAACTGACTGAGGCGATTTTGCAGGGCATCAAACCCAGCTTCGCGATCGTCCAACAGCAAGCGGAAGTCGCGCTCAATGCCCTGAGGATTGAGTTCCTCTTTACCAGTTGATTGCAGGTAATGCTCCACCCGACTCCGAGCATCTTTCGATTGCTCCTCAGCCGCTGTTGCCGCGACAGTACTAAGCACTGAAGCACGAATGGTTTCGAGCTGATCGGCAATTTCAGTGACTCTGGCGGGTGTAAGGTCACTGCGCTGGGTCAGCACATCCACAAAGTAAGGGCGATCGAGTTGCTCTAACTGCCGTTGCACTGCCACTGGATCGGCTTCAGGGTCATAAAGGGCATCCTTGAACTCGGTGTTCAGGGTTTCGCGGTTGAGGTGCCAGGAGTAGGCGTTCAACAAATAGTGCTCGACATCCGCCTTGACCGTGTTGAACGGTTGCCCTGGCAGCTTCTGCGTCACCTGCTTCGTGGTTCCGCCAACTTTATCCTTAGCCGTTTGGAGTTGACCCAAAATCTTTTCGACGTTGAGGTCAGAAAGGTCGCCACGCTGCATTACTGTGCCAATAAGGCTGGAGAAGCCAAGCTGGAGTGCCCGACTCACCATGCTTCCTTCTTCTTTTGGCGCTCCTGCTGTTGCCAATTGTCCCGGCTGTGACGTTCGCTGCTGTCGGACTTCTTCAGTCAAGCGATCGATCTTAGCGTTCAGTTCACTCGTATTCAGCGCGTTGGGCTGAACAGATTTAAGGTACTCTGCCAACTCTGCCGTTGGATCTTTCTTTTGAAATTGGTTTACAACGGACTGCCAAACCGATTCAAGCTGACCCACCAGCCGCTCAACATCCCGTCGCGACAGGTCGGTGCGGCTGCTCACCAGGTTCATGAACGTGCCACGATCGATGCTTCGCAGGCGATCGGCAATTTCGATCGGGGAACCACTGCCCGCAATGTCTCGCAACTCTGGGTCGTTCACTAGCTTTTCAAATTCACCGCGAATCTTGGGGATGTCGAGTCCAGCCGGACGCAAGTTGTCCAAATAGTCTTCGATCGACTCCCGCACACTGGTTGGATCAAGCCCAGCCCCTAATTCACGTCGAACGGCTGCCGCTGCTGCTTCTGCCGTTGCTACAACCTGATTGTTCACCGCTTTGGCACCCAGTGCTGCGGTTGCTGTACCAAAGATCGCTTGGAACCCGGATACAGCAGTGCTGACCACTGATCCTGCCAGCGAACCAACCGTGAGAGAACTAAATAACACTAGCAGGACAAAATAAGCGCCCCAAATGACCACGCCGACGATCGCGCCGAGTCCAGCGCTGCTAATCAAGCTCAGTTTCACTGCCAGTAGACACGCAACAAAGAGCGCCACGCTGACCGTAATCAACGTCCATAAACCGACTGCAAACCCAATCTTTTTGACCGTACCGCCCAAACTGCCGGACTCATGATCATCAGAGTCAGAGTCAGAATCGGACGATCGTCCCAAGTACGAAATACCCGCTGCGACTGAAAGATTGGTTAGCAATAATTGAAACGCAAACGCTAAAACTAAGCCGGCAATGAGCGCCACCAGAAATTGCGGACCAGAGAAGACTAAGGCTGCCTGCTCACGGGTGGTGACACCTCCATCCAACGGCACCTGCGCCGCCCATAGCGAGAGGCGACCCACACCTGACGCTATCTCAAAATGATTAATCATACGTAGTTTTCCTCATGAAAGCACAACTCAAGCAGCCTGTGATTAGCGGAGAAGTGATACGTCTTTTGACTGGACTCAGTTCTCTAGTTGTAGACAGAATCGCTGAGTGCAAGGCTTTGCTTCATCTCTCTAGGGTCTGAAGCGATCGTCCTCAAATGGAGGAGATGGCTTAAGGGCTATAGCCTGCTTGTGCTTTGGTGCTGGTCGAGACATGAGATTCCTAGAATGTGGCACAAATAATGTTTCACAGAATGCCTCTTTCAGCAGCCCCGGTGCGTGAAATTTTTCTTCGGTTCGGGAATTTGGCTAGAAGGATGTGTTTGTATTACAATACTACTCGTGTAGTATAAAAATGATGTTCTGTGCTGTCATGTCTGTGGCGTTTCTGCGCGATCGTCCGTTGCATCAACTAGACGCAAGACATCAAGGCAACACTTTTACAGAACTATGGACTTGTCGCCAGCCGTGATGAGGCTCACTGATGAGTTTACTGACCAGCTCGTCGCAACCCTGCATCGACCGTTTTAGGAGGAATCATGGCGAAATTTCAAGACATTATTCGCTACCACCAAAAGTATTGGCGGATCTCCGTTTTTAGCATTGCAATGATGAGTGCGTTTGAAATCATTGATTTGTTTGTTCCATACGCGATCGGACAAATTTTGAACGTCCTGTCCAACCAGTCAGTTGACAAGCCAATACAGAATCTCATTGCAAGCGTTGCCGCCGTCACAGGTCAACCACAAGGTCAGATGCTCTCGTTGATGGTGCTGCTGGCGATGATCTGTCTTATCTCGGTTGGTCGTGCCCCGATTCAACCCTGGCTCGGTCCCTGGTTCAACTGGGACACTGCCTTTCGTGCTCGTCGTGACCACGCCCAAAAAGCGCTAGAAAAGGTGCTTACCTTACCGCTAGAGTTTTACGACGAAAACAATTCTGGACGGATTGCCGCACGAGTTGCTAAAGGGTTGTCGAACCACACCTGGACGTATCCCGAAATCACAGGTCAGCTCTTACCTAAAGTCGCCCGTATTGTCGGCATCTTCGCGGTCATTTGGTTAATCGATTGGCGGATTGCGATCGTCTTGCTCATCTCCTTTATTGGCATTCTCAGCTTTAGCCTTTCGGGGTTAACCAAGCTTACGAAGCAAGAGGAAAAGCTCGATCGCTACGTGGAAAACACCGAAAGCCGTAACTCGGAGATCATCACCAACATTAAAACGGTGAAAGCCTTTGCAACCGAAGCACAAGAGTTAACCCGACAGCGCCAACGGTTCGATCGCGAGTTCAAGATCGTGGATTATCGCATCCACAAAGGCTACGTCATGCTGGGCATGTATGAGCGGACGATCGTGCAAAGCTGCGTCTTTCTGGTGCTGGTGTTTACGCTGATGGCAGCCGTGCGGGGTGAAATTTCGCTGGGGCATTTTGTCACCACGCTAACGATTTCCAGCATGGCGTATGCCGAAGTAGAGCCGATCAGCCAACTGGCAGAAGTCTTTGCTCGTCGCTATGCCTCCATGATTCGCTTCCACGAATTCATGCAGCTTCCGGCTGGTAAGGATGCAGGTAGCCTGGTGCGAGACGCGAACGCGGAGCCGTATCAGTTCACGGGAAAGGTGGAGTTTTCGCATTTGACGTTTGGGTACGATCCCAATCGCCCAGTGCTCAAGGACATCAACCTGCTGATCGAGCCGTATCAAACCGTGGCATTGGTAGGACGATCGGGTTCCGGTAAGTCCACGCTGGTCAAGCTCCTGTTCCGCTACTTCGAGCCAAACAGCGGCAGCATCTTGATGGACGGTGAAGATCTGCGCCGTCTGGATGTGAGCAGCTACCGTCAACGGTTGGCGATCGTCCACCAGGAAGTTGATATCTTCAACGGCACACTGCTGGAGAACCTCACCTACGGCAACCCCAGCGCTACATTCGAGCAGGTGCGCGAAGCCTGTCGGATTGCTCAGGCGGATGGCTTCATCCGCAACATGCCGCTGGGCTACGCCACTGTGGTGGGTGAACGGGGAGTAAGGCTTTCTGGCGGTCAGCGTCAACGAGTCGGGATCGCACGTGCTCTCATTATGGAACCGGACGTGCTGATCTTTGACGAAGCCACCTCCAGTTTAGATTACGAGTCGGAGCGATCGATTCAACTCGCCATGCGCGCCATCCTCGGCACACGCACACTGATCATCATCGCTCACCGTCTCAGCACCGTCCGCGAAGCCGATAAAATCGTCGTCCTCGAAAACGGTCACATCGTCGAAGTCGGCAACCACGACGAACTCCTGAACCGCGAAGGCATCTACCGCCGCTTGCACTCCTTACAGGAAACGGGCGAGTTACTCGCTTAAGCCTGTTTGAACCAACAAAAACCGGGTTTCTTGACGAGCCTCTGCTGTTTAAGCATCAGGTTGCGCTCAGAAACCCGGTTTTTTCTAAATCGTGCAATAGCCTAAACAAAGCCAAAATGCTGTAGCCCTTCTAGAATGCCTCCAGCACACTCGGCTAGTGCAAGGTAGCGATTGGGGTTAGGATTCGCGCGGTGCCATTGAAGCAGTTCGGGACGGGCATTGCCGACAATGATGCCGCGTTCAGGGCGATCGCGAAACAGCGCTATATCGTTGCCAGAATCACCGCACGCAATGGTACGAGCGGGATCGAATTCCAAAAATTGTCGGACAAAGGTCATTGCCATGCCTTTATTCGCCTGTCGCGGTAAAATATCTAGATCTTTGCCACCGCTGAAGATGACTTGAGCTTCTACGCCCTGTGCTTCCAGCAGTGCTTCTAAGTCAGGAATGACATCTACAGCGGCTTGCTCACTCAAAAAGTAGCTGACTTTGAAGGGGCGCTGCTCAGAATCGGGTTGCGGAGTGAGGTCAACAAAGCGATCGGCACTGGTTGCTACTACGTCCCGTTGCCACCCAACCGAGAGCTTCTGGAACCAGATGGCATCAGGTTCTTCGCTGCCGTGGTGATAAATTTCGGTGCCGACCGCACAGATAAGAATGTCCGGCGGCAGGAGAGTCCTTTCGGCGGTGAGTTGACGATAGCTAGTGAGCGATCGCCCAGTAGAATACACCAGCTTGGTGCCGAACTGCTGGCGATGCTGCTCCAATCGCTGGTTGAGATCGTGCATGGCACGATCGTCGCCCACCAGCGTATGATCCAGGTCGGTCACAAAAAGAAATGGCTTCACGGTACAGCGTCAGTGCGAGGAGGTTTGCAAATCATCCAACTTCCTCAGAGTGTATCGCTCAGTGTGACGTGTGGCGAGTGAAAGGGGAAAAGTAGGGGCGTACGGTCGTACGCCCCTACAACGAGGATTTGTAAGTAGGTGGGTGGAATTAAATATAAAATGGACGTAGGTTGGGTTGAAGCATGAAACCCAACGCCCGCATGGGTTACGCTATCGCTAACCCATCCTACAAATAATTGTGCCTCCCTACTTAGTGCGATCTTTTGGAATTGGTATTAGCGATCGACTTCTTTCGTGGGCAGGATGAGATGGGCTGTCAGTTCTGCGACTCGCTGTAAATCGGCTTCGGCAGCGTCTCGATCGCCCATTGCTGTGCGTAGTTTGCTGCGTTTGAAGTAGGCAGCAGTGAAATCAGGATGGGCGGCGATCGCGGCATCAAAATCGGCGACGGCTCCCTTGTTGTCTGCCAGCGTTGACCGTACTATGCCCCGTTGGTAAAGGGCATCAGCGGGATTGGCTCCGTTTTGCACGGCTTGATCCATCCCTTGCGTAGCAGAAGCCGTCTCGC
>JACMKO010000297.1 GCA_014380065.1 Leptolyngbya sp. ES-bin-22
ACAGCGCGACTTGAGCGATTTCGGCTGGAGTGCCGAGTCGTCCGATCGGCATCGTCGCCATGCCTTCTGCTTCTGCCTGCGCGGGATCGTCAGCCTGGTCAAATTCACCTTGCAGCATTGGTGTGGCGATCGGTCCCGGACACAGGGCATTGATGCGAATGTTGTCTTTGGCATACTCCAGCGCCAGCGCACGAGTGAATGACAGCACTGCGCCTTTACTGGCACAGTAGGCAGCGTAGAGCGGTTGTGCGACGATCGCCAGTTCCGATGCGGTATTAATCACTACGCCGCCGCCCTGCTGCTGCATTTGGGGGAGCGCCTGCTGGCATAGATAAAACACCGACTTGAAGTTCACTGCCAGCACTCGCTCTAACGTTTCTGCGTCCGTGCTCACAAACGGCTCAATGATTGCGATGCCCGCATTGTTGTAGAGAATATCGATGCGTCCGTATAACTTGCAGCACGCCTCCACTGCTTGCAGACATGCGGCTTCAGTGGACAAATCGGCAGCAAGAAAGTGAAACTGTGTCTCTGCCTGCAACGTCGCTGCAAGTGCCTGTCCTGCTGCCGCGTTGCGATCGACCCCAAACACCTGTGCGCCTTCTGCGATGAATAACTCAGTTGCCGATCGCCCAATGCCAGACGCAATGCCTGTAATTAGCGCTACTTTGCCGCCCAATCGTCCCATCGGTTACTCCCTTTTTGCCTCTGGTTCATTTTGCTTGATGAAAGCCTGTTTGCTGAACATCCTTGTTGCAGTCGATCGTCTAAAGTCCAATGAGATTGTTGAGGCGTGAGCATGAATTCGGTATTGATGAGTTCGTTGAGTTGGGTTGCTTACCAGGAGCGGTTGCAGGATGGCGAACTGGTGCTGCTGTTGCCCTGTGGCGCGTTGGAGCAGCATGGGCCGCATTTGCCGTTGGGAACGGATGCTTTGCTAAGTGACGCGATCGCCCAGGCTGTCGCTGCCAAAGTGAATGGGTTAGTCGCGCCCACGCTCAGCTATGGCTACAAGTCGCAGCCCAAATCCGGTGGTGGGCAGCACTTTCCCGGTACAACCAGCCTGGATGGACAGAGCTTGAGCCAGATCACGCGCGATGTCATCCGTGAGTTTGCGCGCCACGGGGTGAAAAATCTCGTTGTTGTCGATGGTCACTACGAAAACCAGTGGTTTCTTACCGAGGGGATTGATCTTGCCATGCGTGAGCTAGGAGCCGCCAACCCACTCCGCATTATGCGCTTAGAATATTGGGATTTTTGCACCGAAGAAACGCTGCACCACGTCTTTCCTGAGGGCTTTCCGGGCTTCGCGCTTGAGCACGCCGCTGTGATTGAAACATCGCTCATGCTGCACTATTTCCCTCAGTTGGTTCATCTAGATGTAATTCCAGACGAAAAATCGGCTGACTTCCCGCCGTATGATCTCTATCCAGCCTGTACTCATTGGGTGCCGCCATCGGGAGTGCTATCATCCGCGAAAGGAGCCAGCGCCGAAAACGGTGCTTTGATGGCAGAGCAGATCACTGCTAGCATTGCCAAAGCCATCACGTATGAATTTAGCAAGGGGCACAACAAGCCGCTTTGCTGATCACCGACTATCTACACAATCTCCCCTTCGCTGATGTATTGTGTGTTGCATTCTGCACTCGTTACAAATGTCAAAATTTTGCGTTAGCTCACAAGGATGGCAGGATTGATGAATTTTTCCAAGTCACCCCGTTGGACGCGTCGTCAAGCTTTATGGCTGATGACAGGCGCGATCGCGGGAGCCAGTGTCCACGCCTGCGCTAAACCGTCCGAAGCGCCTTCAGCACAGTCGTCGGCAACGTCGGCTGGAGCAGGCTCAGCCTCGATCGGTATCACCACCTGGATTGGTAACACACCGCTCCACATTGCTCAGGAAAAAGGCTTTTTCAAGGACTTGGGTTTAGACCTGAAAATTAAAGTCTTTGATACCGTCGCGCAGGCGTTCCCAGCGTTTACATCCGGTCAGCTTGATGGGTTGGCACCCGTGACCTCTGAAGCCGTCACGCTGGCATCTAAAGGGGTTGACTTCAAGGTTGTGACGGTGGAGGATACGTCCGTTGGTGCGGATGTTATTCTGGCACGGAACAGTATCAAAAGCATCAAAGAATTCAAGGGCAAAAAGATCGCGGTCGAACTTGGTGGCATTGGTCACTTCTTCTTGCTACAAGTTTTGGCAGAAGCAGGGCTGACTGGGAAGGATGTCACGCTCGTCAATACGCCACCGGATGCGGCAGCGGCAGCATTCCAGGCAGGCAAGGTGGAAATTGCTTATTCTTACTCACCGTTTAGCGATCAGGCGATCGCAGCCCAAAAAGATGGACGCGTGATCTATAGCTCAAAGCAAATGCCTACGGCGATCGCCGACCTCTACATCTTTGGCTCCAAGTTTGTCCAGGCAAACCCCAAAGCGGTCGCTGCGTTTGTCGAAGGGAATCTTAAAGGCGTTGAGTTTTTGAAAACCAATCGTGAAGAGGGCTTGAAGATTGGTGCCGCCAAGCTCAAAATCAAGCCAGAAGAACTCGACCAGCAGCTCAAGGGCATCCAGATTCCAGATAAGGCAACTAACGTCGCCATGCTAGGAGATGCCAACAGTGATCAATACTTGCTGAAGCCCATGACTAAACTGGCAGAGTTTCTGAAAGCTCAGGGGCAAATTACAACCGTGCCTGATCTGTCGAAAGTGCTGGAGCCGCAGTACGTTACGGCAATGAAATAGTACTCGCGCGATGTGCTGTGAGAAACCGGGATCTGAGAGTAACCACAGATTGCGTGACTCGTTTTTATCGGTGGAATAAACGTATGTAGGTGCGATTGGTGAGTACTAAAGTGCATCCTGCGACATCGCTGCCTGCTACGCCGCATCCATTTCCGATTGCCCTCAGCCAGACGGCACTCCTGGTCATTGACATGCAAAACGACTTCTGCCATCCAGAGGGCTTTTGCGGTCATGATCTGGGTGCCGACCTGTCGGTGGTGAGCGCGATCGTGTCTCGCATCCAGTCGGTGATCGAGTGGTGCCGTGATCGCGATCTTTTGGTTGTCTATACCCGCGAAAGTCACCGCTCAGATCTGTCTGATGTTTCGCCCAGTAAGCAACTCCGATACACCAACGCGGGCTATCCAGTCGGGACACGCGGAAATATGGGGCGGTTCTTAGTTCAAGGCGAACCGGGAACCGCTCTGCTGAGTGCCTTCAAGCCTCTGCCGACCGAACTTCAGCTTGATAAGCCCGCCCAGTCTGTTTTTATTGCCACCGAGTTGGAGACAATGTTGCGCGATCGTGGCATCACCCACCTGCTGCTTACGGGCGTAACGACTCAATGCTGCGTACTGGCAAGCTACCGTCACGCCAGCGATTTGGGTTTCTACTGCCTGCTGCTAGAAGACTGCTGTGCCGCCTTTGACCCCAATGAGCATCAAGCCGCGATCGCGGTTGTACAGAGTGAAAACGGCGCGATCGGTTGGGTCGCCACTTCGGAAACCTTGCTGGCTATGGCTTAGAGGGCAGGCAGAGGCCAAACGCCAAAAGCGGTCTTACGTGGTGATGGCAGCTTGGTCGCGGCGACGGATAGCAACCACCGCAGGAATCGGCGGGTTGTTGGATTGTTTAGTAGGCCAGTTGGAGCCGATCGGCACCGTGCGGGTTTGCATGAACGTCTGACCATTGGGCATCCGCATCGCATACTCACGGGTTTTGGCTGCCATATCCTTGCGAATGCCGTTTAGTTCGCCGGGGTGCTGCACCGACAGAAACAGCGTTTTGGCATCAGGAGCAAAGTACGGTCCAGTGAGTTCGGCATCCATCGGTGCCGTGCCAAACAGGAAGGGTGTCCCTGCGGCTTCACCTGCGAGGGGAATGCACCAGATGGAATTGTTGCCGAACAGTCCGCGCAGATTGGAGGCTTTGACGGGAACGCCATTTTTCTCCAGGCGATCGGTAGGCACAGGATAATTCATTTTGTCTGAGGGCATATCCGTCACGACCCAGAGATTGCCGTTAGGGTCAAAGGCCAGGTTGTCGGGGTTGGAGAACCCTAAACCACCTGCCGCTGGCTCACCCCCTGTTGCCATCATCTTCCACTGAAACGACATTGCGGCTGGCTCATTGCCCTCTTCGGTCAGACGCATCACCCAGCCGTATTCATAGGCACCGCTGCCATCAGGTCCTTTGAAGATGCGAACATCAGGACTGCCATCCTCTTTGCTAATCGCTCCCGATGTAAAGGCAATAAAGAGTGAGCCATCTGGAGCAATTTCGGTATCTTCAGGGCGCGCAGTGGAGGTTGCACCAGCCGCATTGCCCGCATAATGCGCGTCGATGAGAATAGCACCTTGCTTTTCGACTTCATTGCCCGCATAAAGCTGACCGAGCGTTTTGAATTTCTGTTTGAAGGCTTCAATTTGTTCGTCCTCCTCAACCTGCATCACGCCGCCTTGAGGTCGCTGCGGTAAGGGCAGCATGGCTCCGGCAAGTCGTGCAGGTGATTCGGGCGCAACAGGTGTACTGGGAGCCAGTGCAATCCAGCGTCCCGTACCGTCTGGGTTAAACTTGGCGGCGTAGAGCATCCCATCGGTCAACAGTTTGGAGTTTGCTTTGTCTTTGGGGTTGCTAATTTTGCCTTTGCTGACAAATTTGTAGATGTGACCACCGCGACGATCGCACCCTGAATAGAATGCCAACCGCTGACCCGCTTCTGCCCGTATACCTACCGCTTCATGACGGTAGCGCCCCAGCCAGGTGTGCTTTGTGCCGTAATCTTTAGGGTTAGCGGGATCAATTTCAACCATCCAACCATACTTGTTGCCTGCCAGCCCAAAGACATTCCCCAAGCCGCTGATTTCTTCATCCGTGATGTTGAACGGACGGTAGATCGGGTCAAACGATGTGCCATCGGCATGGACAGGTTCGGGCACCTGCCCTTGAATATTTTCTTCGGCACTCAAGACGGTGCCCCAGGGCGTTGTGCCGCCTGCACAGTTCTGCATCGTGCCGATAATTTTGGCACCTAGCTTATCGACATAGCCCTGTCCTTTGGTTTTGCGAAAGATCGTAACGGCGGGTCCAGTCGCGCTCAGGTAGCGCCCATCGGTGAGACCGGAGATGCCTGTTACGCGTCGATCGCTCGTCCCATTCGTTCTCACCCAGCGACCATCCGACTCACGCCGTACGGAAATGACACCCAATCCCAAATCGGTCAATGCTTCCTGAGCAATTAGCTTGACCTTAGCTTTTACAGGGTCATTATCTTTGAGCGCAAAGGCGTTCAATCCCGGCACCTTGTCATCTTTGATCGCTTTGATCGATGCCCTCACAGCGCGATCGACCTCTCGCAGCGGCAAGGTTTTACCAATGACCTTCTCGTAGGTTTGCTGCCAGGAAACGGCGCTGATGTATTCAAAGTTAACCGTGAGAAAGCCCTCGCCCTCGCTGGTTTCCACCAGTGAGAGGTAGTCATTGTTGTAGCCAAAGCGAGAATCTCCCACTTTGTCGCCCCATTTCGCCACGATGTCGTAGGTGTACCCTTCTGGTAGCACCAGATCGTCAACTACGTCATAGTTGGCGAAGTCAGCCGCAATTTGTTGTTCGCTGTTCGCCGTGAAGGAAACCTGTTTCACACCCCCTGAGTCGCTGTTGGGCAGCGGTATGGGACCTTTAATCGGGTTGAAGCTTAGCTTTGATGGCGTACTGCCGATCGCACCCGCTGTCGCACCCGATGGTTGACCCGTCGAAACAGGTGACTGCTGACTTTGTGGTAGTCCGTTACAAGCAACAGTACCGATACCTGCACCCAAAAACAGAAGAAAGTGTCTACGGTTAATTGCCATGCCGTTTTTCCGCCTCAAGGTAGATGTGACAATTCAGGACAAATCGAACTGGGCTTAGGCTAGCTTAACGGCTTTAAGAAATGGTAAAGCTTTGCTCATCTCGTCGTTTGTTGATGGGTGTAAAAAACTTTGCCAGCGGTCGACGATCGATCGCTGGCTATCCACAAATAATTGAGAGTCGACACATCACATGCTTTTCAAGAGCGTTTCTTCTGGCGTTGCTGGCTGAATGTGAGGATGAATCCGCCCTTATCATCGACCCTTTTCAAGGAGAAGGGAGGAAGCGCTTTGTTCCCTCTCCATGCGGGCTACGGTGTACACACAAGTCTTCTAAATGGGCATTCGTCTGGTTTGATCCTCCCTAACCCTCGCGCTTCGCGCCGCTGACGCTAGAAAAAAGGAGGGAACCAGAGCGGAAGTCCCCCTTTTTAAGGGGGATTGAGGGGGATCGAGGAGGGTTTTAGAGTCTGACCTGAGATGTATGTACACGGTAGCTCCATGCGGGAGTAGGGTGAGGGTGAATTGAATGATTCATCCCACTATTCAGCCATGCCTCGCGGCTGCGTTCCACTAGCAGGCTGGTTACTTACCCGCGATCGCCGCCACTTTTGCCGTTGCCTCTTCTGGAGTGTAATCAGCCAATTTTGCTGTAATTTCATCCCGCACAATCTCGCGGTAGTCGATGAAATGCTCCAAAAGCGCACAGTTGGTCAGGTAATGTTTGAACACACCGGGATTTTGTTGGAGGATCGAAACGAACTGCCACCAAAACTGCCAGCGGGTGCTGCGTTGAAAGCCCTGCCGCCAGCAAATGGTCAGCATGGCCCGTATATCGACTAACCCTGGCAGCTTGAATTTCTTTTTGTTCGGACTAGGCTTCATTGCCAAAAAGTGTCGGTAGACCCGTGCCAGGTAGCGATCGGGTTCATACAGTTCCCAGAAGCAGCGCACATATTCCTGTGCAATTTCCTCTAGTGGGCGGGTGGGCACAAAATTCGTGAGCGTGGTCTGATGGATACCTGCCTCTCCTTCATCGGCTCGTAGCCGTCCTTCTTTTTCCAACCGATGCCATAAGGCAGTGTTGGGTAAGGCTTGCAGCATACTGAAGAGTGCCTGGGGAATGGCAGTTGCTTCGACAAACGCGATAATGCGATCGCCCGCGCCTGTTTTCTCGCCGTCAAACCCAATAATGAAGCCAGCCATCACTCGCAAGCCAGTGCGATTGATCGTCTGTACGGCTTCTACCAGAGAGTTACGGGTGTTCTGAAACTTCTGCGTCATGGAAAGGCTATCCGTATCCGGCGTTTCAATGCCCAAAAAGACAGCCGTGAAGTTCGCCGCAATCATCAAATCGAGCAATTCCTGATCTTGCGCCAGATCGACCGACGCTTCTGTGGAGAGGCTGAAAGGATAGCCATGCGCCTTCATCCAGGGAGCCAGTTCCTTCAGCATCAGCTTCACGTTGCGCTTGTTGCCAATGAAGTTGTCATCCACGACAAAGATCGTGCGTCGCCAGCCCAAGTCATATAACGCCTGTAGCTCTGCCAGCAGTTGAGCGGGCGTTTTGGTGCGGGGCTTGCGTCCATACAGCACGATGATGTCGCAGAACTCGCACTGGAACGGGCAACCCCTTGAGAACTGCACTGACATATCGCCATAGGCATCCAGCTCCAGCAAATCAAAGCGGGGGACGGGCGTATTTGTCACCGCAGGCTTTTCGTCACCAGCCCGAAACACCCCAGACGTTTCACCTCGTTCCAACGCCTCTACTAGCATCGGTAGGGTAATTTCACCCTCATCCAGCACCAAAAAATCGACTCCTGCTGCCTGCGCTGCTTCTGGCACAGAGCTGACATAGGGACCACCCACGGCAACTGGTTTACCCCGTCGCTTTGCCGACTCGATGAGATACAGCATGTCTGGCTTCTGCACAATCATGCCAGAGATGATCACCAGGTCTGCCCAGTACCAGTCGGCATCGCTCTCACACCGGATGTTGCGATCGACCAGGCGAAACTCCCAGGTTTGCGGCAAAATCGCTGCAACAGTGGTCAAACTCAACGGTGGCAGCGATACTTTACGACCCACCAATTCGAGAGCTTTATCAAAGGACCAGAATGACTTGGGAAACAGCGGATAGAGGAGTAAAACGCGCATGTAATATCAAACCTACAGCGATGATTATTGTCCGGTAAAGCCAAAAAAACTACTGACTGGAACAAGCTCGCTTATCATCGCTCATTTAGACTGTTTTCGGGAAACCTTACTGGGATCTTAAGTATTTGAGCCACCACGATCGTTCTTAGATCGATGGCGATCGCCCTTACTTTGTTCCGAGGGCAGGCCAGCGGCAAGCCCCAACACACGCACAGCAGTCTTCTCAACGGACGTGAGAAATGCCGTCAGAGACACTAGAGGCAGGATGGGGAGGCGATCGCGCGATCAACTGACCTGAAACGATCGACCCAGTGGTGTAAATTCTTCCGTCTGCTGGTTTTTCAGCTTCGCTCGAATGTCTTCAAAGTGCCTGACGGTTTCTTCGGCGTACAACCGATCGCCGCACTGCAAGCACTCAGTCTTCACGCTCACAACTCCCGTGTGAAGCCCGCCGCGCCAAAGCTTCTGCACGTTCTTCTCAACTAACGCGCCACTACACACTGGGCACGGCTGCAAAATATTCGTCATTAGGACTTGCGCGTGAAGTGTTCAGATCCCCGACTTCTGGTGAAAAAATTAGTGCCTAGCTTAGCGTGCGATAGAAGTCGGGGATCGATCTTTGCATAAGTTCTCATCTAGGCGAAATCGTCAGACGGCAGCGGAATTTCATCCCCATGCTCGTACACCGTCTCAATCCAGAGTTGCCGCGCCTCTTCGATGTTTGCCATGATTTCATCCGGTGTTTCGCCCTGCGTAATGCATCCCGGCAAATCTTTGATCAGCGCCACATAACCACCTTCTGCCTCCGGGTAAATTTTGATTGGATAGCGAAGCTTCAGGTAGTGTTCCAGAGCTTTACAGCTTGTCTGTTTGGTTTGCATACCATTCCTTCAGGTTGAGCAAGCGCACAATCTGCTTGACATAGGTTCGCTTCACCTTTTACCCACCAAACTTTAGGGATTATCTGTACCCGTCCCTTGCCATCACGAAAAGTATGGTGACTGCCTTTGGAACGAGCCTCGATAAACTCAAATGCTTTAAGCAGATGACGCGCTTCTTCAAATCTAACCTCAGATGGCTCAGATAGAAAGCGCTCAACCAGTTTGATTAACTTCATATTTCACTGCGGCTGGTTAACCAGAACATCGTAGGTTTCAAAACTAAAGCGAGTATGGATTTGCTCGGGAATCAAACAACTTGTTCAAAAATCAAACAGCAGCTTAACTATCTGTAATGATCGAGCCTGCCAACCCTGGCACCAAAGCGGCTACACACTGCGGTAAGGTGGAAAGAGTGACTTTTGAAGCTCGTTTCAAGCCCTGAATTATGTCGCCTACTGCCACGCCTACTGCTACTCGCACCATTCGGATTGGTTCCCGCAAAAGCCAGCTTGCACTGGTACAAACCCATTGGGTGCAAGCGCAGTTGCAAAAAGCCTTTCCAGACAGAACCTTTGAAGTCCACACCATGAGCACTCAGGGCGACAAGATCCTGGACGTGGCGCTGGCGAAGATTGGCGACAAAGGGCTGTTCACCAAAGAATTAGAAGTCGGCATGATCGATGGCGATATTGATTTTGCCGTTCATTCTCTCAAAGATTTGCCCACTCGGTTACCAGAAGGGTTGGTCTTGGGTTGCATCACGGAGCGCGAAAATCCTGCTGATGCGTTGGTGGTACACGAAAAGCACAAAGACAAGCAGCTAAAAACATTGCCGGAAGGTGCGGTGATTGGTACGTCTTCACTCCGTCGCTTGGCACAACTCCGGCACCATTATCCTCATCTCGGTTTTAAGGATGTGCGGGGCAACTTGAATACACGATTGGCAAAGCTGGATGCAGGTGAATACGATGCGCTGATCTTGGCAGCAGCGGGGTTGCAGCGTCTAGAAATGGCAGACCGCATTCATGAGGTCATTCCTGCGAACATATCACTTCATGCTGTTGGTCAAGGTGCACTGGGCATTGAATGTCGGGGTGATGATGCCGAAGTTTTATTGCTGCTGAAGGCATTGGAGCACGAGCCAACCGCACACCGCTGCTATGCAGAACGATCGTTCCTACGAGAGCTAGAAGGCGGTTGTCAGGTGCCGATCGGTGTGAATACCTTGCTGGAAGACGATCGACTCACCTTAACAGGCATTGTCATCAGCCTGGATGGGCAGAAAGTCGCCAAAGGTACGGTCAGCGGGCTTGCTACTGAGGCGGAAGCGCTAGGTGCAGAACTCGCTCAACGCCTGCGCGATCAGGGTGCCCAGGAGATCTTGGATGAGATTTTGGCAACAGTGCAGCGGGGATAAGTGGAAGTTGTTAGAGTTTAGCTGTTAGTTTTTAGAGGGATTAGAGGAGCATCACTCGTTGGTCTGACGCTTTCGTTAGTCGATTGTGGATGAGTACGAGAACGAAAACCGCTCACCTTTAAGCGTATTTTCTTGTTGCCATCTGCCTTTTGTTCAACAGCTATAGCTGTCGTCAGATAGCTTAGGACATGGGATCAAAGGGGGTGTGGGGGCGTTGCCCCCAGCCAGGGGTTCCACCCCTGCACCCCGTCCTAACCAACATGGCTATGGCTATAACAACCAACAACCAATAACTATAAGGCTGGGCTACATGCTGGGAACCCTGCTCAACGGACGTTTTAGAATTATCCAGGCTTTGGGTAGCGGTGGGTTTGGGCAAACGTACATTGCAGAAGATGTCTCGCAGCCCGATCGTCCCCAATGTGTGATCAAGCAATTCAAGCCCGCCCATCAAGAGAAGGGATTCTTGCAGGTTGCGCGTCGCCTTTTCTCTACTGAGGTTGAGACGCTGCGAAAACTGGGAAGCCACGACCAAATTCCCACGCTTTTGGCTGATTTTGAGGAAAACCACGAATTCTACCTGGCGCAAGAATACGTTGAAGGGCAGTCGTTGAGCGATGAAATCTTCGCAGCGCAGCGACTAGAGGAAGCAACTGTGGTTGAACTGCTGCGAGATGTGCTGCAAATCCTGGCGTTTGTGCATCAAAACAATGTCATCCACCGGGATATTAAACCTGGAAATCTGATCCGGCGGCAGCGAGACGGCAAGCTTGTGCTGATTGACTTTGGCGCTGTGAAGGAAATTCAAACGCAGATTACCAGCGTGGTGCCAGGGCAGACCAACCTCACAGTCGGCATCGGCACGCAGGGCTATGGACCCAGCGAACAAATGATGGGCAAGCCGCGCTGTAACAGCGATGTGTATGCGCTAGGGATGACCGCTATCAGTGCTTTGACAGGCTTACAGCCCTTTCAACTGCCGACCCATCCTGATACGGGCGAAGTCATCTGGCGGGATCAGGCACGGGTTAGCTCTGGGCTAGCAGCTATCTTAACGAAAATGACTCGCTACCATTTCGGTCAGCGCTATCAGACCGCAGAGACCGTGCTGTACGCGCTGGAGCACCCGACCGAAATGATGGCGGATGATACGCGGTTGCCGATGACACTGCCGGAGTATCCACCCACACAGGCGCTAGACTACACCCTCGATCGCGCCGAACTGCCCCAAACTGCCCAGCTAGCGCTGACACGCTGGCAGCGACTCTCCAGAGGCATTGTGGGCACCGACAGCAAGCCCAAAGGGACGAAGTTTGCAGCACTGTCCATCGGTCTCACCAGTCTCGCAGTGACGGGATTGTTGCTGGGGATGCGTCAGTTGGGATGGTTACAACCGTTAGAGCTAGCGGCGTACGATCGCCTGGTGCAGCTTAGCCCAGATCCCGGCGTAGACTCCCGTTTGCTGGTTGTGGGCATCACAGAAGCGGATATTGCAGCACAAAAGCGGTTTCCGGTGGTCGATCGCACTCTGGCACAGGCAATTAACGCGCTTCAAGCCTCTCAACCCAGAGCGATCGGGTTAGATCTCTTGCGGGATATTCCTCAAGAACCTGGTCAGGCAGCATTGTTGGCGGCACTTAAGGCATCCAACGTCATTGCCATTACAAACTTGGGCGGCGCGAATGCACCCGCTACGCCAGCACCGCCGGGGGTGCCCTTCGATCGGGTTGGGTTTAACGATTTTGTGCTCGATCCAGGCGACATTGTGCGACGCAACCTGATGTTTGCCGACAGCAACGCAACCGCCGACAAAAGCACAACCACTTTCTACTCGTTTTCCTTGCGCTTAGCACTGGCATATCTCGCCGTTCAGAACCTTACCCTGCAACCACGCACTGACAGTCCAGACCTGTTTCAGCTTGGCAAAGCGCAATTTAGCCCGTTAGAAAGACAGGCGGGTGGCTATCAGGCGATCGATGCGCGGGGCTATCAAATGCTGCTCCAGTATCGCGGACGGACGATCGCGCGACAGGTCAGCTTGAGTGATGTCCTCAACGGCAAGGTTCAACCTGAATGGGTGAAAGATAAAGTCGTTCTGATTGGCACCACGGCAGCCAGCGGTAAGGACTTCTTCTCCACACCGTACAGTTCTGCCAGCGAAGATACGCCTCGCATCGCTGGAGTCATGCTACACGCTCAAATGGTCAGCCAGCTTTTGAGCGCTGCTTTGGACGGTCAGCCTTTAGTCTGGTTTTGGGCTGAATGGGCTGAAGCCTTGTGGATTGCACTCTGGGCGACGATCGGCGGCATCCTGGCATGGTACATCCGTCAACCGCTAGTACTGGTGCTGAGTGGGAGTGTGCTTTTGCTCAGTCTCGCGGCGCTTGGTTTCGGCATCTTTCTACAGCAAGGCTGGCTTCCTTTGGTTGCGCCTGCTTTCGCAGCTACGGCTACAGGCGCGATAGTCGTTGCCTATCGCGCTTACTGGGCACACCGATCAGACAAATTCGGGCGATCGTAGCAGAGCAGCCTTCTATTTGGGCTGACACACAAATCGCCAAAGGGGATGGCTAGAGCCTTGGAGACGAATGCGTTGCACCTGCTGCTCCAGGCGTTGTTGATCGCGTTGCGAAAGCCCAAACAGCTCGTTGCGGCTTTGTTGAAGGAGCACCGCCACGGTAAACCCAATGCAGGTCGCCAACCCGATCGCGGGCAGACGGTTAAATGCCAACCCATAACGAACGGCTGCCCATGTAAAGTAGTCCAGCAGCAGCGAAATGGGGTAGCGCAAACCCCAAAGGCTCAGCAAGCCGATCGTAAGCCACAAAATGACGACCACACCCCAACGACCGTAGAGGGTCAGACGGTACAGTCGCTCCACATCCTGTTGAAAGGCAATATCCGTAGGCTGTGCCGTCAACGGTTGTGGCTCATCAGGCTGGTTCATAGACAGCTACTCGCTCAGGCATCATCCGAACTGGCGGAGATATCGCTATCACGATCGCTTACACCAACGTCCACAGTTGCGGTCGCAGGTGTCAACGCCTCAGCTCGTTCACGCCAGAGTGCTAAGAGTGTACTGGCAATAAAGATGCTGGAGTAAGCGCCCATTGTGAAGCCGATAATCAGCGCCAGGGCAAAGTTTTTTAAGGTTTCGCCGCCAAAGAGCAAGATCGCAAACAGGGTCAGCAACACCGTAACTGTCGTATTGATGGAACGGGTCAACGTCTGGTTCACGGCTGAGTCCACGATGTCATCAATGGGACGATCGGGATGTGCTGCCCTCGTCTCACGAATGCGATCGTAAATCACGACGGTATCATTCACCGAAAAGCCCACGATCGTCAGCAGCGCCACGATAAAGAGGCTATCAACCTCCGTGCCAATCAATAACCCCAGCAGGGCGAAAATGCCAACCGTAATCAAGACATCGTGAAACAGGGCGAGGATGGCAAAAAGAGCATAGTCCAACTGAAACCGAAAACTCAGGTAGACCGTGATCAGAGCAAACGACACCAGCAGCGCCAGCATTCCAGACGCAAAGAGCTGTCGACCAATCACAGGACCCACCGTATCAATCTGGTTTTTCGCTGGGTCAAAGGCTCCAATCTTGCTGCCTAGCGCATCCAGAAGCTTCACGCGCTCATCGGGGCTAAGCGGTTTCGTGCGAATGGACAGTGCCTGCTGCTCTTGCCCCAGAAGCTGAATGCTGCTGTCGCCCAGCCCCTCAGTGTTCATCACCTCGCGCACCGCTGCAATGTCGATCGGCTTTTCGCACGCATTAGGCTTCGAGCAATCTAGCTCCACCTGAAGGCGGGTACCACCAATGAAATCGAGGCTAGGGCGCAGGGGCAAACCAAACTGCTGCCAGGAAATCAGCATCGAAATGATGCCAACCAGAATAAAAAGCGACGAAAGCGTCCACCAAAGCTTGCGCTGCCGGATCACGTGCAGTTTCATGGGGTTGCCTCCGCTTGAGATTGCGTGGTGGATGGCAGCTTAGGACAGTAGAACTCCAGCTTTCGCAGCCCTTGAATGCCCTGTATGTAGAACAACAGGGTGCGGGTACAGGTTAAAGAGGTAAACAGGCTTAACAGAACCCCTAGAGCCAGGGTGAGTGCAAAACCCTTGACCAAGCCCGCACCGAGCCAAAAGAGCGCTGCACACGAAATCAGCGTTGTCACATGACCATCCAGAATGCTCGGAAACGCTCGGTAAAAGCCTGCTTCGATCGAGCGATAAAGCGTTTTGCCTGCGCGCAATTCTTCTCGTGTGCGCTCAAAAATCAGCACGTTGGCATCGACCGCCATCCCAATACTGAGAATGAAACCAGCGATGCCTGGAAGGGTCAAGGTCACGCCCAAAAGATTAAACGCTGCATAGGTGAGCACGGCATAGATCAACAGCGCTACGTCAGCGACCAACCCCGGCAGGCGATAGTACACCACCATGAACACCAGCACGAGAAACAACCCGCCAATGCCTGCATAGATGCTGCTCTGGATACTGTCTCGACCGAGCGTTGCCCCAACGGTACGGTTTTCGACGACTTCTACGGGTACAGGGAGTGCCCCACCACGAAGCTGCACCGCGATATCGGTGGCACGATCGGCGGTAAAGTTGCCCTCAATTACGGCTCCGCCACCTGTAATACCGGTTTGCGCATACTGCACATCCACGGAGTAGGCAAAATCAGCGCTAATCGGTGCGCCATCCAGAAAAATGCCTAACGTACGCCCCGTACCCGCAATACTCTTTGTCAACTCAGCAAACAGTTCGCCGCCGCGCGGGTCAAACTTCAGTCCCACATGCCAGTTCTTGCTAGTGCCAGCGGGTTCTGGGTAAGCATCTTTGAGGTTTTTGCCCGTCAATTCTGTTTTGTCAAAGAGCGTTGCGATCGCGTCATTCGTAGCCTTCAGTGCTGCCTGATTCTTGGCGATCGCGGCTTGATCTGGCGCTTTTCTCAGTTGCGACTGTAGCTCCGTCTTCTCACGCAAATTTTGCTTTTCAATCTGCAACTGCGTTTCTGTGCCAGGTTTCTGCTTGCGGAAGTCTAGCTGAGCGGTGCCACCCAGGACGCGCTCTGCCTGCTGCGGATCATTCACGCCCGGTAGCTGCACCAAAATTTGGTCTTTGCCAACCGTTTGCACCAGTGGCTCTGAGACCCCTAAGCCATTGACCCGCCCTTCGATTACTTTGCGAACTGCTTCAAGTTCCCGCTCCGTAATCTGCGGAATCTCTTGAGTCGTCTTTACTTGAATCGTAAGCTGTGAACCGCCCTGAAGGTCTAAGCCCAACCGTGCTGGCACCTTAACAATGACCACCACAGCGGCGATGAGCAGCACCAAAATTAAACCCAAAAGCGATCGCTGTCTTCCCATACTGTGACCCCTGTAACAAACGCTATGATAGCGCTTTAAAGTATTTGATTTTTGCGCTGTGCGGGTTGAATTTGACCAGCGAGCGTCGATCGTGTCTGGTTAAACCTTCCCAATACTTGCAGTCGAATAGACAGACTCTAGAGAATCTTGCCGTCGTAAGCAATTGTCTCAAACCAATGGTTCAGCCCAACAGCAGCCCATCGGTTTTCACTTACTGCTTTACACGTTCCTATGGAATGGATGTAAGTTCCCGATGACGGGTTGTTTCATACAGTCTTTACAGAATGGACAGGCTCAGAATTGTGGTCAGAGAACCACTGAGAACTCCTAAATCCATGCAGTTCAACCGTTCGTAAAGCAGTGACTTCATTTTAACGAGCGCACGCTTAGTGAAGTCTCAGTAGTAGTACTAGGCAACGCGATCGAGAATTAGTTAGGTTACAAACGTCACTCGCACTGCTGTTTAAGGTAAACCGTTCAGGCTTCGAACCTGTAGCGCACACTTAAACCTTCAAGAAGGGTAAGCATTTTTGAGACGGTCTGCTGCTTTTTAATTTTTCTCAAAGCAATTGAGACGTTAAAAAGCAGGTTTTTACTTGCATCTAGCTGTGCATCATCGCAAGTTTTGAAACAAAAGTAGCTGGAAGAAGTGCTTACTTCTCCGGCTGAGAGGCATTGTGATTATGTCAAGACATCAGCACCAAACCAACAGTTCAGCCATGCCTACGATGCAGAAACTCACGGCTGGAAAAACCTTTAAGCCTCTCTGGGCAGCGATCGTAAGCGTTACAATGCTTAGTGTCATAACAGCAGTCAAGCCTGCTCATGCCTTTGGTGTCACGTATAACTTTACCGTTCAAATTACTAGCGATGCCTACGAAGCGCAGGGCTTGCTTAACGGCATGACTGAGCAGGGGAGCCTGACGTATGACGACGCAAACCTAGCAGGCATTGGCAGCGAATACGTCTCTGGGGCGCAAGGAAATCTCATCCTGCAATTCAATTTTTTGAATAAAGTTTATACCGAGCGAAATGATCTGAACTACGGCAATAACTCGTATCTTTACGACTATCCAGCCGCCTTTTTTACGAACGGAACATTACTGGGGCTAGATTTTCTGGTCGTCCCGTCTCAACTGCAACCGTCCCAAGATGCTCCTGGCTTTCGCATCTTTAACAATGGTTTTTACGCTGGTGCAACGGATAACTTTAATAGCGGGACGTTAGTCGGTATGGTCGCCTACGGCATTCCGGTTATTGGCTCTGAGCCTACTGACCCTGACGATAGAACAGCCGCTGTGCCTGAACCGTCTGAAGTGGGCGGCGCGATCGTTGCCTTCAGTGTTTTGGGCGTTTGGGCGAGAAGGAAGGTGAAATGAGGGAGTAGGGAGTAGGGAGAATTCAAAATTTCCCTTCCCCTCATCGCCTCAGCCCCTCATCTCCTCACCTTCCCCGTACGCCCTTATGCTGGATGGAAGTAAAACGCGGCTCCTAAAATGGCGTAGGTTGCCAGCAGGAGAACGCCTTCTAGCCAGTTGGAGCGTCCATCCAGGCTAATCAGGTTAGCGATCGCGACGGCGATAATGACGGCAACCACTTCAAAGAGGTTGAAGCTTAAATCCATTGGTTGCCCGATCGCTTGACCCACCAAAACCAGCACGGGTGCAACGAGCAGCGCCACCAGCAAACTTGACCCCATTGCGACTGAAACGGACAAATCCATATTATTTTTAATGGCGACCCGAACTGCCGTGACATACTCTGCGGCTCCACCGACTAAGGGCAGCAGGATGACTCCTGTAAAGAGTGGCGTTAGACCCAGACCTTTGGTGGCTTCTTCTACAGCGCCCACAAAAATCTCGGACTCAAAGGCGACAGCGATCGTGGCAACCAGCAGCACGCTAATCCAGAGCGGCAAATTGGGCTTGTGTGCAGTATGAGGCACTGCATTGCCAGCACTGTCCTCCAGCTCGACGACGCTTACATCGTAGAGGTAGCTGTGCGTTTTCAACGAGAACAGCAGGGTGAGCGCATAGACCACAATGAGGATGATCGCCACGGTGGTAGAAAGGCGGCTGATCGCTACCTGATCCACTACATTTGAGGTCGAAATGACCATTGCAGGGAGCACGATCGCCGTGACCGCCAGCGTCATGGTCGAACCGCTTACCCGCGCGATGATCGGCTGAAATTCCTGTTCCTTATACCGCAAGCCACCCAGAAACATAGACAGACCCATCACCAAAAGCAAATTGCTGATAATGGTGCCCGTGATGCTGGCTTTGACAATGTCAAGTAAACCCGCTCTCAACGCTGAGAGTGCGATGATCAACTCGGTTGCATTGCCAAAAACGGCGTTTAACAGTCCACCTATCGACGGTCCTGTCGCCACAGCAACTTCTTCTGTTGCAGTGCTAAGCCAGATGGCAAGGGGCACAATGGCGATCGCGGATGTAATGAAGACGACCAACGCATCCCATTCCAAGCGCTCCGCTGCAACAGAGATGGGGATGAAGACGAGCAAGCCAAGCGAAACGAGGTTCTTAATTGACATAGTGCCGGTGGGAGAAAGGAGCAGTGGCTGAGTGTGTAAAAGTAGGCAGCGTCAGCAGCGCTTGCAGTGAAGTCACGGTTGTAAAACGCCTTCATCATAGCTGCACTCATTTTGACCTGGAAACGGGGCTAGAAATTAAGGTTTAAGAGCTACAGGAGAAAATGTCTTCTCAGTCAATCTTCCCCTAGTAGGATGGTTCAGCAACAGAGCAGACTAAGGTAGTGACGGGGCGATCGTCGCTAGTCAGGTCAGATGGCAGCGATCCGATCGCTTTCATGTGCGTTGGATGGCTATATGCAACTGGATTTCAACCAAACGAAGGCTAGATCATGCCGCAACCTTCTAATTGCCCTTCGTTTAGGCAAGCACGGCAGGCATTTTACCAACCTATGTATGGGGCTGGTGACGGCGGCGTTAATCGTGATGACGGGTGCAACGAGCCTAGGGCAAAGTGCTGTGCCGTCTTACCTTCAAGTGCCTAAAGTCGCCGCTGCGCCGAGTCCATCACCTGCTGCCGCTAACTCACCCACGATCGCGACAGCCGATGTCACTCTGGATGGACGGACGCTGTTTACGATCGCCGCTCCCAGCGTCAGCGCCCAACCAGGAAACCAGCCTGCGGGCACACCACCCATTAAGGAACGGGTCAAAAAAGTTGAGGAAACCATCAACCGAGTGGCTAATAGTAATGCTGATCCAAAAACGTTAGACGTGAAAGCCGTTGTGGATGAGTCCAGTCGGTTGCCCGTCCTTTCCATTGGCGATCGCTACCTGATGACGGTGACGACGCTGGACGCTCAACTCCAAGGACAAAATCCTGAGCAGCGGGCAACAGAGCTAACTCAGACCATTAAGGAAGCGTTAGCCACTGCCCGACAGGAACGTCAGCCTCAGGCGCTCATTAAACAAGGCTCGCTAGCGGGGCAAATTGCACTTAGCGTTGTGGCGGTCAGCAGCCTTTTGGCATTAGTACAGCGCTGGCTGAAGGCAAAACGGCAATGGTTGGTTGCTCAGGCGACGGCGGCGATCGAGCTATCACTAGCGCCTGATCCTACCAGCAGTGAGGCAATGACAGCCGTTCAGGGTCAGATCAATCAACGCCGCGATCGCAACCTGAACGACATCCAGCGGCGGTTATTGCAAGTCATCCAGTTGCTTCTCTGGCTAGGTAGCATTTTTGTCATTTTGGGGCTGTTTCCCTACACGCGTTGGGTGCAGTCGCTGGTGCTATCGGGGCCGCTAAAAATCCTGGGAGTCATCGTTGTCACGTACCTTTTCATTCGGGTGAGCGACGTGCTGATCGATCGCTTCTTTAGTGCGCTGACCGCCAACGAACTGCTTTCGCCCGATACTTCTCAACGTCTAGCGCTGCGAGTCACCACCTTTTCACGGGTGTTGCGGAGCGTGGTGGCAACCGTCTGGGTCAGTACTGGGCTGCTTACGGCACTGTCGATCGTGGGCGTTGAACTGGGTCCTGTACTTGCTGGGGCAGGCATTTTGGGCTTAGCCATTTCTTTTGCGTCCCAAAACTTAATCAAGGATGTCATCAATGGCTTGTTGATTCTGTGGGAAGACCAGTACGCGGTCGGTGATGTCATTCAAATTGGCAAAGCATCCGGGCTGGTGGAAACTCTGAACCTCCGCATTACCCAGCTCCGCAACTCGGAAGGGCGGTTGATTACCATTCCCAACAGTTCAATTACAGTCGTCGAAAACCTTTCCAAAGACTGGTCGCGGGTTGACCTGGGCATCACGATCGCCTACGACGCGAATGTTGATCGCGCGATCGCGGTCGTGAAACAAGTGGGCGAAGACATGACCAGTGATCCAGTCTGGAAAGGCAAAATCCCCGAACCGCCTGATGTCTTGGGCGTGGATGAAATTGGCAACGATGGCATCACCCTGCGCGTGTGGATTAAAACCCTGCCGCTCCAGCAGTGGAACGTTGCCCGTGAATTTCGCCGTCGTCTTAAGTACGCACTTGATGAAGAAGGCATCGCGATCGGGCTACCCCAACAATCGCTCTGGTTCCGCAGTGCGTCGGAGCTACCGCATCTTCCTGATGGCGATGATGAGGGCGATCGAGCATCCGATCATGCGGGTAAAGCGCCAGAATAGTTATAGAGAGGGGCTTTGGGTTGATTGAGCGTTCAGCTATCAGCTATCAGCTTTTGCCTGCTGCCCTCATGCTTTAGCCTTTAGCTTTAATCCTTCTGCCCTCTCTCACTCCGACCCTTGCCCATCACGTCGTCCCAGTTCATAGATGCCGCAACCAATACACGCAAGCATCCCGACGCTAATTGCCCAACTGCGCCCCAGCGTGAGTTCGACGATGTAGTTACACAGAGCACCCGCCATGAGGAACGGCACAATGCTAAAAATAGAGGCATAAAAGGCATTTTGAGCCTCCCTGCCTTTACGAGTACGCTCAAACTCTTCTGCGGAGGTGTAGAGCGATCGCTCAGCAAAGTTAAACCACCGATTGAGCTGATGCGTTACCCAATCGCTAGCTGTGGCGAAACCCAGATACAGCGACAGTGACCACAAGCCTGTACCCGCGATCGCAACCGCGCTCAAATGGATATCGAAGGGGAAGAGGTCAAACATACCAAAGCCAACTTGAAACGAAGACAGCAAACCGCTTCAGAAGATTATGAAGCGATCGTAGAAGCCCTACAAGCCCACAACGGCTTTTGAGTATCTTAACGAAAAGTAAACCTTTAGGAAACTAAATGACGTACGACTGCGATCGAGATCATTGTGTAGAAGATCATCGCTTCCGGGAACGTTGAGAGAGGTTCGATGAGCATGAACGTTTTATGGAGCCATTCTCCCCCTCTGCCTCCCTCGCCCCTCTGCCCCTTCCCCAATCGCTCATGGAAAAACTCTACCCGTCTCAGATCAACATCCCACAACTGCTTGCGGCAGCGACTGCCCACCATCAAGCAGGACGGTTAACTCAGGCGGAGCAACTCTATCGTCAAATCTTGCAGCAGCAGCCTCAGCAGGTTGATGCCTTGAATTTGATGGGCGTTATTGCTTGCCAGCAGGGACGGCTGGACGAAGGCATAGCGCTCTATCGGCAGGCGTTAGCGCTACGCCCCGGTTACGTCAGCGCACGGGAAAATCTGAGCGTTGCCCTTTGGAAGCAAGGTAAGCAACTGATTGAAGAGGCGATCGACTCTTACAGCCAAATCATCACCTTCCAGCCGGAGCATAGTCAGGCGTACCACAACCTGGGCATCATTCTTGTCGAGCAAGGTAAGTTCGACGAAGCCTTGAGTTACTACCTCCAGGCATTATCGGTGCAGCCTGACGATGCTGTCGCACTCAACACGATTGGCACCATTTTGCAGCAGCAAGGCAAGGCGATAACCGCGATCGCCTATCACCGTCGAGCGCTGGCAATTCGACCTCAGTATCCTGATGCGCTCAACAGTTTGGGCACCGCACTGCAAGATCAGGGCAATACCCAGGAAGCCATGACGTGCTTCGATCAGGCATTGGCGCTTAACCCAAACGATGCCATTGCTCGCTACAACCGATCGCTCATACTGCTCACAGAAGGCAACTATCGTGAGGGCTTTCCAGCGTATG
>JACMKO010000298.1 GCA_014380065.1 Leptolyngbya sp. ES-bin-22
AACCGCCAAGCATGGCTACGAGCTAAACATGCCGCTCATCGCACAAGTCATTCCTGCTAGCGGAGACGATCGCCCTAAAACCCTGCCACCCACAGCATCCCTTCTAGACCTGGGAGCCGACAATCTCGTGTTGATGGCATTCAAACAGTCAGAAGACTCGCCGGATGAGTGGGTCTTGCGCTGCTACGAGTGTCATGGTGAGGAAGCACAGCTAAACTTCCAGAGCGATCTAGGTTTGGAGTTAGGAGAGCGAGTCGATTTGCTGGAGCGATCGACAGACCCACAAACAACTCAGGGGCAAACAGCAACAGTTCGCCCCTGGGAAATCGCCAGCTTTAGAGTGGTGAGGAGTCAGGAGTGAGGAGCAAGGTGCCAGAGGGCAAGCAAAGTACAAGCTTTCACCGTCTACTAGCTGCATTACCTAACAGAGCAAGTTGCTAAAAGCTTAGGACTCGCTGGAACACTCTCAATCTTCGTGATCTTCAAATGGGTCATCCAACGCCTTCGACGGAGGTCCAAACGCCGTGTAGATTGCGTATGCCGTCAAGCCAACCAACGTCGCGCAGATCGAAATATTAAGAGCTGTTGCGGGTTCCATATGCGAGAAAAATTATGAGTGCGTTGCCATATAATGTTACAAACAATATACATGTTCTGTCGAGCTAAATATAGGTGACTCATGGCACAGCGGACTCGGTTGGGAGATATTCTTAAACCCCTGAACTCTGAATACGGTAAGGTCGTTCCCGGTTGGGGCACCACAACGTTGATGGGTGTTTTTATGCTGCTCTTTTTGGTATTCCTGCTCATTATTTTGCAGATCTACAACTCTTCGCTTCTGCTGAATGATATTGATGTCGATTGGACGGGGCTAGGCGGCTAAGCGCGATCGACCCCACAAGACAGATGATAATTCGGCTTCCCGGCTTGACCGGGATTTTTTGTGACGCTTTAAACTGAGTTGCACTGAGGACAGTGGGCGATAGACTGGAGACTGTAGGTTGAATATGACGATATGATTTTCACATCAGATTCGTCTAAAGGCTGCGTTTTTAGTCCAGCAAGCATTTGCAGAAGGTGATACGGTGAATATTTTTGGAATTGGGTTGCCAGAAATGGCAGTCATTATGGTTTTAGCGCTGCTTGTGTTTGGACCCAAAAAACTGCCAGAAATTGGTCGCAGTGTCGGTAAAGCGATTCGTGGGTTCCAGGACGCGTCTAAAGAATTTGAGGCGGAATTCAAGCGCGAAGCCGAACAGATTGAGCAAGCGGTGAAAGCGCCGATGGAAGCAACGCTAGAAACGCCCTCTCAGCCAACGCTGTCTCCTGTTTCTGAGACAACGCCGATCGCCGAACCAGACTCGGAGCCTGACGCAGTGGTGGCTGACGCTGAGCCAGCGAAAGAAACTGCCCCGACCGAAGTTGTTAGCTAGGTCTAGCTTGACCGATTTGCCTGGACGAAGCCAATGACAGAGGTGACTACTGCACAACCCGTTATGCCGCAGTTGATTGTCGGATTGGGCAATCCGGGCGCAAAGTACGATCGCACCCGCCACAACATCGGCTTTGAGGCGATCGACACGCTGGCAAAGGTCTGGCAGATCAACATGGCGGAAAATCGGAAGTTTCAAGGCGTTTTTGGTGAGGGCGTTGCAGCGGGACGGGTTAAGATCCGCCTGCTAAAGCCCACGACTTACATGAACAACTCTGGACAGGCGATCCGAGCCGTCACAGATTGGTATAAGCTGCCACCAGAAGCAGTGCTGGTGATTTACGACGATATGGACTTGCCCGTGGGTAAGCTGAGATTGCGCTTATCTGGTTCGGCAGGTGGGCAGAATGGGATGAAGTCGGCGATCGCGCATCTTGGTACGCAAGCGTTTCCCCGTCTGCGGATTGGCATTGGCAGCGCGAAAGAGGGCGATCGGCAGGGGGATGCAATCGGTCACGTACTAGGGCGCTTCTCACCACAAGAAGCTGCGGTCATCGCAGAAGTGTTACAGCTTGTTGTTGGCGCAGTCGAACTCAGCCTCAAGCAAGGGGTAGAGAAAGCAATGAATTTATACAATAGTAAGACTGTTGGTCAGGCAATCTCCGAGTGAGCTGACGTTGAAAGCGACGGTTTTAATACTCAAGCTTGGGGTGTGCTAGTGCCAAACAGAGAGTGCAACGTAGGCTTGTCTTAACTGCCGTTTCACTGCCGATCGAAAAAGTAGGCTAAGATGCCATCTAAGTCTTTTGTTGAGTCATGCCCTACCCACTCTCCATGACTGAATCTTCTTCGACAAACAATCAGGGCTTGCTAACGACGCTGGTACAGGCAACCGCCGAACTGGCGCAGTCAAACAAAGAACTGGTGCAGTCAAATAAAGAGCTGGCGCAGTTAAACAAACAGCAGAATCAAAAGCTCGATACGTTTGGCGTACACCTTAGTATCTTTGGCACAAAAATTGATGCCATCGCCGACCAGATCGGTAAATTGTCGGAGTCTATGACTGCGTTTCGCTTAGATCTTGATGAAATCAAAGAGACCACTCGACAACAAGCTGAGACAGCTAAAACTCAGGCTGAGACAGCCAAAACTCAGGCTGAAAACGTGGCTCAGTTAATTGGCTTATTGGGAAGTAAGCAAGGCTAACTTGTAAGCGCTACTTGTTCTTTAACAATGAACTTTTTACACAATACATACCATCGTGGGTCGCCGCTTACCTGAAACTACTGCCTATGTCCGTGTCCTGCGTCAGTCCTGGCAGCAGGGCATACTCGAGGGTGAAGTGATTGCTAATCAATTTGAGTGGCAGTTTCAGTGGTGCTTTCAACGCGGCGAATTGTCGGTTGAGCCATCGCTCGGTCGTGCCCTGATTAAGGAGCCAC
Organism: Leptolyngbya sp. ES-bin-22; assembly: GCA_014380065.1. Lineage (GTDB taxonomy): Bacteria > Cyanobacteriota > Cyanobacteriia > Leptolyngbyales > Leptolyngbyaceae > Stenomitos. Next base: position 2,875 of record JACMKO010000298.1, read on the forward strand.
TCGGTCGTTTTCTAGAGCAGCGCGATTACCAGTTAGAGCCAGGTGCTGATTACTCGTTCACCATTCGGGCGGATGTGTAAGCTTTCAAACAGTCCTGGGAGTTTAATGGCTGGTGTAGGCACCGTTCTAGTAGAGGCTAGCCGATTGTGCGATTGTGCACCAGGGCAGTAGTGTAGAGAGAGTCCGTAGACAGATGTAAGCGACTTGACAGGTGGTGTATCAGTAGTCTTTGTCAGCTTTGCCGTAGGAGCGATCGCGCCATGTTTGGCTTTGTGCCCAGATTCATCCGCTGTAGGCAGCGTTGGTTTCGGTATTCTTTAGCAAGAACTTATCAGGCGCTGAGTTCGGCATCGGTCGATGATTTGTGGCAAAAAATTGTTGATCTGACCGACGTGTCCTGGCACCCAATTCTCACCAGCACTAATGTCCCCAATGGGTTAGTGGCAAAACCAGGTCTGATCTATCAGGCAGTGACGCGAGTGAGTCCGATCCCCATTCAAATTTTTGTAGAGCGCGTGCGTCCAGGAGAACTGCTCAGTGTGCGGATTCTTGTACTGCCAGGGTTGGAGGAACAGGTAACGTATCAGGTCAAGTCTACGGTCTGTGGCACCTGCGTTTCCTATTCTGTCACGCTGAGAGGGTGGCTGTCTCCCTTGCTTTGGTCGCTCATGCGCCCCTATGCAGCGCGGGTCGCCTCTGATCTGGTACGGGCGGCGGAGCAGAAAGCCTTGCAAGCCGTCTCTGGCAAATTAAAACGATCGGAGCAAAGCTGCCTTGATTTCTAGGTATTCACTGTACTCAAGCCAGCGTGCGATCGCTTAACGGTAAGATCGTCACATATGTCGATCGATTTTTCCCACTGGAGCCAGGGTTCACTATGCCCAATTGCCTCGATGCCAGTTCTGTCCTTGAAGTGCTTCAACCTGTACAAGACCCTGAACTCAACAAGAGTTTGGTGGACTTAAATATGATTCGCAACGTGGCGATCGCCGACGGCAACGTTCGCTTTACGCTCGTGCTCACCACACCCGCCTGCCCACTGCGCCAATTTATTGTTGATGAGTGCGAACGTGCCGTAAGAACGCTGCCCGATGTGAAAACTGTGAGCGTTGATGTCACGGCTGAGACCCCTTCTCAGAAAGCATTGCCCGATCGCACTGGCATTGATGGCGTGAAAAATATCCTGGCTATTTCTAGCGGCAAAGGCGGCGTGGGCAAAAGCACCGTTGCCGTTAACGTAGCGGTGGCGCTGGCTCAGACAGGCGCAAAAGTCGGCTTGATCGACGCAGATATTTACGGTCCCAATGCACCCATGATGCTGGGTTTAGAAGGTGCCAAAATTACTGTGCGGCAGTCAGGGTCTCAAGAGGTGCTAGAGCCTGCTTTCAACCACGGCGTTAAACTGGTTTCGATGGGCTTCTTGATCGACAAAGATCAACCTGTGATCTGGCGTGGTCCGATGCTCAATGGAGTCATTCGTCAGTTTCTGTACCAGGTGCAGTGGGGCGATTTAGATTATTTGATTGTGGATATGCCACCTGGTACAGGCGATGCTCAGCTTACATTGGCGCAAGCGGTGCCCATGGCAGGCGCTGTGATTGTCACCACGCCTCAAAGCGTTGCGCTGCTAGATTCCCGTCGTGGCTTAAAGATGTTTCAGCAGCTTGGTGTGCCAGTGCTTGGTATTGTCGAAAACATGAGCTATTTCATCCCGCCCGATATGCCAGACAAGCAGTACGACATTTTCGGCTCTGCTGGGGGCGAAAAAACCGCGCAGGAACTCCAGGTGCCGCTACTGGGCTGTATTCCGCTTGAGATTTCGCTGCGTGAAGGGGGCGATCGCGGCATTCCCATTGTTCTGGCAGCACCCGAATCCGCTTCAGCAAAGGCACTGACGGCGATCGCAGAGCGTATTGCAGGCAGAGTTTCCGTTGCCGCGCTAGCGTGAGCAAAAAGAGTTTCTAGTTGTTGGCAAGACGCAAAGGCTCTCCAAGCCGCACTCTTGCCTTCTCTCCCCTCACTCCTCTCCCCTTGCCTTTCAACTATGTTGCAAAAATCCCCTCGTCGCATTCGCTGGAAGTCTTTAGTGCAGCCCTGGCAGCATACCGATTGGCTGCTGTTTGTGCTGCCTGTGGGCTTGACTGCATTTGGGGGCTTGGTGATTCGCAGTACAGAGCTAAATCAGGGCTGGACAGATTGGTATCAGCACTGGCTGATTGGCGCGATCGGGTTTGTTATGTCGCTGGCGATCGCCCGTGTCCGTTATGACAACCTGATGCAGTCGCGCTGGATTATTTACGGACTGACCAATCTCTCTCTGTTGGCAGTGCTCTTTCTGGGTACGTCTGCCCTGGGAGCGCAGCGCTGGATCACGATCGGGGGCTTCAACGTGCAGCCATCAGAATTCGCGAAGCTGGGGGTTATTGTAACCCTGGCGGCAATTTTGAGCGATCGGGCTGCTTCCACGTTGCCAGTTTTAGTGAGAACACTGGTCATTACTGCCGTTCCGTGGGCGCTGGTCTTTGTACAGCCCGACCTGGGTACGTCACTGGTCTTCGGTGCCATCACGCTGGGAGTGCTCTACTGGGGCGATGCCAATCCAGGGTGGTTACTGCTCCTGATCTCACCTCTGGTTTCAGCCATCTTCTTTAACCTGATCAGACTTTCACCCTGGTTTATTGGCTTACTCGCTCTTTGGATCGCTCTTACAGGTTTTGTCGGTTGGAAGACATTACCTTGGCATCGGTTTGGTGCTGTCGGAGCCTTAGTCTTAAACCTGGTTGCAGGAGAGCTTGGGCATATCGCCTGGGGGGTTTTGAAGGATTATCAGAAAGATCGGTTGACGCTGTTTCTCGATCCAGATAAAGATCCGCTCGGCGGCGGCTATCATCTGATTCAGTCACGGATCGCGATCGGAGCCGGAGAGCTATGGGGTCGAGGGCTGACGCAAGGCACCCAGACGCAGCTCAATTTTATTCCAGAGCAGCATACAGATTTCATCTTTTCGGCGATCGGCGAAGAACTGGGCTTTGTGGGCTGTTTTATCGTTTTGCTAGTCTTCTGGGTCATCTGCCTGCGCATCATCATCATCGCGCAAAACGCACGCGATAACTTTGGCTCTCTGCTAGCGATCGGGGTGCTGTCGATGCTAGTCTTTCAATTAATCGTCAACATTGGCATGACGATTGGGCTTGCACCCGTCACAGGTATTCCGCTGCCCTGGATTAGCTACGGTCGCTCTGCACTCCTCACAAATTTTGTGGCGATCGGATTAGTGCAATCTGTTTCAAACTTTCGTCAGCGTCTGAACTTTAGAGATTGAGAGTGGAAGGGTGCAGAGGGGGAAAGGATAAGGTATAAAGTCTAAAGGATGAGACGGATAACGTCTAAAAGCTAAAGGATCAAGAAAGCGTTTTTAGCCTTTAGCCTTCATCCGTTAGATGTTCTTCTATTACCCCATCGCACCCCAAGAAGCCATGATTTTGCCAGGTTCAGCCGTTAAAGTCATCAATGCCGAAGATACGTACTATGCGTTTCAGGGCTTAGTCCAACGCGTGAGTGACGGTAGAGCAGCCGTTTTGTTTGAGGGCGGCAACTGGGATAAGCTGGTCACCTTTCGCTTGGCAGAGCTAGAAGAAGTGGATGTCACGGCTGGGAAGAAGAAAGGAAAGTGAGGATATGAAAGTTTTGAGTTGTGAGTTTTGAGTTATGAATTAAAGACAACTCAAAACTCATCACTTAAAACTCATCACTGTCTATGCGTCTTCCTCTGCCTCAATTTACCACCCAAAATCGTCCGCCAAACCACATCGCTGAGGTGATTGAGACCGCAACGACTGAGTTCTTGGCGCAATGTTTAGAACCGGAAAATCTGAGCTTTCCGGTGATGCCGCCCTTTGGTAGCTGGGTGAAGTCGGTGGATGAAGAGTCGGGCAACCAGATTTATGCAGTGGTCTATCACGCCACTACCAGCCCGATCGATTCTGTGCATCGGGCACGGGCGTTAGGGTTATCGCTGCAAGATTTGCGCGAGCAACAGCCCCAAATTTTCGCCATGTTAAAGACTGAGTTTCGGGCGGCGATCGTGGGGTTCCAGCCGCCATCTGAATCCAGGAAGAATGAGTTTGCTGAACCTGCCACCGTTTATCAGCACTTACCGCCTCGTCCACCCCAAATTCATCAGGCAGTTTACGTCTGCGATATCGCCGAGATTCTGCACTTCAGCGAGACGCTGGACTTTCTGCGTACCCTGCTACAAATGCCCAGTGCGCCTGTAGATGCTCTAGCTGCCGCCACGATTCGCGAAATTTATCAACTGCGACAAGCCGATCGCGCCTGGTTAGTTCAAGCGGGACGATCGCTCAGCCTGTTGCTGAAGGACGATTACGATCGCCTACGGATCATCTTGAGCCAAATTCACCTTTAAGCGACTCAGGGATGTTGAGTTTAAGCGAATCAGGGATACTGAGGTTTGAAGTCCAACGTTCGATGCTGTATGTCCAACTGCAACGGGCGTTCTGGCAAGATCGTTCCTACACGCGTTGTCTGCAACAGGTTGACTCCGTGTAGTTCCACCTGTCTCAAGTCAACGCCACTGAGATTCGCGTCCTGAAGATCAGCAAACTGTAAATTTGACTGTCTTAGCTCTGCGTCTTGTAAATTTGCACTGATCAAACTTGCGCCACTCAGGTTAGCTAGCCTCAAATTGGCTCCCACGAGACCCGCGTTGGTCAAGTTGCTTAAGCTTAAATCCGCTCGCTCTAAAATTGCTGCTGTCAAATTGCTCCCCTGGAGATTGACCTCACTCAAGTTGGTGTTACCCAGGTTCGCAGCTCGTAGGTTCGCACCTTGCAAATCTGCCCCAAAAAGGTTTGCACCGTTAAGGTCGCAGCCAGGGCACTGTTTGGTGAGTAAGAGCCAGCGAACCAGCACTGCCTGCCGATACAGCAGCATGCTGCACAGCATGAGGGCAACCAGCACCGTCCACTTTAGCTTCACACGCCTCATCTGTTCACGTCATTCATACTCTAACGATTGTCGATCGACCGCGAATATGCTGCATGGGGCGATTGACAGCAGACGGGCGCGATCGCTCCAAAGAATGAGGTTAACTGGATGGAACAAACGCTCCAAACACGCTAGGTTAAATTCATTCCTGCCCTCACCGACTTCGCCATGCACCTACTCCGTCGTCTCTGGCATGTTCTGCTCTTCCTGCTCATTAACCTCATGACGGGCACCATCATCGATCACGCTACTGTTTTGGCAGTAGAACTACCCGTCCTTAAAAATCTCCCTGCGGCAACGTCAGAGCAGCTAGCGCCAAATCGTCCAGTGATTGATCCTAGCAGCATCCCCTCAGAAAAGGTCAGTGAATTTGTTCACGCATGTTTGCAGGTTGTCGCTCTAATTGAGCGCCGTGAAGGAGAACTCCAGGGATCAGAAACCGAGTCGGAATCACTGCGCGTTGAGCAAGAAATTGAATCTGAGGCATTAGCCATCATCCAAAAAGCCGGCTTAACGCGCCAGGAGTACTTACAGCTCTTAGGCTTGGCAAATACCGATCCGGAGTTTGGTGAGCGTATCGCCGTGCAGTTGCAAGAGGCGACGAGTTGATTGATTGACAAATCGTTTGATCCCGGCGGTTAAAACCGCTGCGACCTCAACAGAACCCGCCGCCGCCGGTTAAGGGAATCACAACTGAGTCTGAGGAGGCAGACTTCGTAGCTGTGGCACGGTGACGCAAAGAAAAGCTGTGTGTCTACAACCGCCAGCCACAGGAGTTTCGTCAATCAACCAGGGCAACGAGTTAGGCGGTAGGAGCGTTGTAAGTGATCAGAGAGGAGTTTTGAGTTGCAAAAGAGGAGAACGGAGTGAAGAGTTTTAAGTTGATTCTGACCTCCTTTCTACCTTCTGCCTTCCCAGCCTCAACGAATTTACAAAACAACCTTGCAGAAGTTGGGATGAGTGATTAAATGGGAAACAGCAAGGCGAGTCGATCGTAAGGCAAAGCAAAAGGGCTTTGTTGCAGCGGCATTCAGCTCAGGATGGGGTTGATGACTCGCTTTGAGCGTGTTTCTGTTATCGATCGATGGTAGTTAGCAACGTCAGCGAAACCTTAAACAGTGCCAAGTGGTTCGGTGGTCAAAATCAGATCAGTTAGAAGACCGATTCGATGCTTACGAGTGAGTACGTAAACAATCTGGATGACTAGCAGTATTGCTTCAGTGTCTCGAACAGAGTTAGCGCAACGGCGACAAAAGTTACGTCAGCGTAGGCGCATCAGGTTTTTGCAGTCAAGCTGGCGTGTGCTGGCGATCTGTGGTCTTACAGCAGGGGTCGTTTGGGCTGCCACGCTACCGACGTGGGTCATTCGCCGTCCAGAACAGGTGCGCATTGAGGGCAATCACCTGATCCCGGTGCGCACGCTGCGATCGCTGCTGCCGATTCCGTATCCTCAATCGCTCTTTCGGGTCGAGCCACAGGCGATCGCCCGCGAACTTCAGGCAAAAGCCCCCATTGCTGAAGTCATTGTCAGCCGTCAGCTTTTTCCACCAGGGCTGATTGTGCAGGTCAAGGAACGGCTTCCGGTGGCGATCGCAGTCACAGCCGAGGGGAGTTCACCAACGGCGGGTGTGACAGTAGTCGCAAGTGGGTTGCTGGACGAAAACGGGATGCTCATGCCATTGGAACGCTACACCTCGCTGGATCAATCGCTCAAGCTGCCATCTCTGAAGGTCATTGGCAATCCACAGAGTTACCGTCCCTCCTGGTCAAAGTTTTATCGAGAGTTAACTCAAGGTCCGCCTGTGAAGGTCTCTGAGGTGGATTGGCGCAACCCAGCTAACGTGATTTTGAAAACAGACCTGGGGATGGTTCACATCGGTGCTTATAGCGCTCAATTCTCGTCTCAGCTTAGGACACTCGATCGGATGCGAAAACTTTCAGCCCACTCAAGCTTCAGCCGTATTACCTACATCGATCTCCGCAACCTCGATGCCCCCACTGTTCAAATGATAAAACCCAAAGACCTGGTAAAATCTGGTACTCCTTAGCTTTATAAGTATGAGATTATGAATAACCAGCAGCTAGCGGGGTTAAATCTAGCAAGATGAATTAGAATTCAGTCTGTTGTAAAGCTGTCCCCGTGGTTGGTTTTTTGCATCGCTTGCTTTATCGTTGACCACACTGTCTGAGCACTGAAACTTAGTTTATAACCGTTGCAATTCCAATGACTCTTAATAGTAATGCGGCTGCGATTTCAATGGCACTCAATGATCAGTTGAAAGACGCTCATGACGGCTCTCACCCCGAAGGACAGAACAACTTTTCACTGCCGGTGGAAGCGTCAAATCCGTTTGGCAACTCCGGACTACACTTAAGTCAACCTGCGAACGTAAAAAGTCTGCCCGGGGAAGAATCAAGGAGTGGTGATATTGTGCCCAGTAGCGTAGCCAAGATTAAAGTCATTGGAGTTGGCGGCGGCGGTGGTAATGCAGTCAACCGTATGATTGCGAGCGATGTGGCAGGCGTTGAATTTTGGTCGATTAATACAGATGCCCAGGCGCTCACCTACGCAACGGCAATCAACCGCCTACAGATGGGTCAGAAGCTAACGCGAGGCTTGGGCGCAGGGGGCAATCCCGCGATCGGTCAAAAAGCTGCCGAAGAATCGCGTGATGAAATTGCTACAGCGCTAGATAATGCCGATCTGGTCTTTATTACTGCTGGTATGGGCGGCGGTACGGGGACTGGAGCCGCGCCGATCGTGGCAGAAGTCGCCAAAGAAATGGGCGCGCTCACAGTAGGAGTCGTTACTCGTCCGTTTACGTTTGAGGGACGGCGACGCACCAGCCAGGCTGAAGAAGGCATTGCCGCGCTGCAAAGTCGGGTCGATACGCTGATTGTGATCCCCAATGACAAGCTTCTGTCCGTAATCTCAGAGCAAACACCTGTGCAGGAAGCGTTTCGCGTTGCCGATGACATTCTCCGGCAGGGCGTGCAGGGCATTTCAGACATCATTACAATTCCAGGTCTAGTCAACGTTGACTTTGCCGATGTCCGCGCGGTCATGGCAGATGCAGGCTCCGCGCTGATGGGTATTGGCATTGGTTCTGGCAAGTCCAGAGCGCGGGAGGCGGCTATTGCCTCGATCTCATCGCCCTTGCTGGAGTCGTCGATCGAGGGTGCTCGTGGTGTGGTGTTTAACATTACGGGTGGGACTGATCTGACGCTGCATGAAGTGAACGCAGCGGCTGAAATTATCTACGAAGTGGTTGACCCCGAAGCGAACATTATTTTTGGTGCAGTTATTGATGAACGGATGCAGGGCGAACTGCGGATTACTGTGATTGCGACTGGTTTCACTCACGAGGTCAGACCACAAGCACTGTCCAAACCAACGACGACTCCCCGACGATCGGTTGCACCACCGTCTGTGGGTAGCCCGCCGCCGTCAGAGACAAAGAACAAGCCGCCTGGGTTGGATATTCCTGAGTTTTTGCAGCGGCGACGACCACCTCGGTAGAGAGGTTTGAACGCTGAGGGCACAGAGAAAGGGGCACAAAGCCCCTTTTTGCTGTTTAAGGGTTAGGCAGTGACCGGGTTGGCTTTGGCTTCAAGGGCTAGATTGGTGTCGATCGCTACCAAGCCTTCATCTTGCTGATGAGCGTGATCGATGTCAACGTGCTCTACCAGTGCTTCCTCGCGGAACACCTTGAGGTCAAACCAGAAGGTGGTGCCGACTCCCACTTCGCTGACCAGCCGCACACGGCTTCGATGCTTCTCGATGATGTTACGCACAATGGATAAACCTAACCCGGTACCTTCAAGGGTATGCACCCGGTTTTCGACGCGAAAGAAGCGATCGAAGATGGCAGCCTGATCGTCCGCATCAATACCGATGCCTGTATCTGTCACTTCAATGCGAACCTGTTGAAAGTCGGTTTCTGAATCAGTAAGGCTTGGCTCAGCGATAGCGTCGGTAGGCGGACGCAGGAACGGTTTTGCGTGGTGGTTGCTACCAGAACTGCCGTCGTTCAGCAGCAGATAGGCTCGGATCGCAACTTTGCCACCTGTTTCAGTAAATTTCAGCGCATTGCCAACTAGATTTGTAAAGACCTGAAGCAA
>JACMKO010000299.1 GCA_014380065.1 Leptolyngbya sp. ES-bin-22
GGAGGATAAGTAGGTAGGCATGGAAAAGCTGAGCTGCATGAAGTTGTATGAAGTATCATTCTTTCTTGAAGCGAAAGCGCTCAACGGTATGTCCCTGCACTTTGGCTCTTGCCTCTACCCCAGCCATCACGGCATAGGCTAACTCTAATTCATCCTCAAACATCCGTCCTGCCAGCTCAGCCTTCTTAAGATGTTGCCACTCCAGCTCAATGGGATTCATCTCGGAACAATATTTGGCAAAAAAGAAGAGGTACAGTCCTTGGGCTTCCCATTCAGACTGTTTCGCCTGCACCACAGCACTGGTATGAATCGGACCGTTATCTTGAGCAATGACGCGAATCCGTCCGGTTGCCTGCAAGACTTGAGCTGCCTGTCTGGCTTGTTCATCCATCATTTTGATGTAGCTCTTACTGTCAAAGCCGCCGATGCTCAAGCCGTAAGTAAAGCCTACCAACGGTTGCCAAAGCCCCAGAATGCTGACCCGTCTACCCCGGCTTTTGGTTTGCTCCAGCCGCTTTTGTTCGCCGACAAAGAAGTAGCTGTAGCCCGTGGCGCTCCACTGGCTAAACCCGGCTTCATCTAGATAAAACAGATCGATATCTCGGCTGGCGGCAGCCAGTTCTAGCAGATCGAGATCAGCTTGCTTGGTGGCTCTGTGCTCAGGGTTTTGCCGTTCACGATGACTCTGGCGCGTCCGCTTCCATCTCACTCTTTTTTTTTCAGTACCCGCCTGAGGCGGTCGGGACTCAACTTGACTTGCCGTTCTTGTTCAAGTTTGGCTGCTAGCTGCGGACTACTATAAGTGCGGGGTTCCGTCCGCAAAAGCCCCTCTAGATACTCCAGATCGGCGGCGACCCAGCGACGCTTGCCGCCTGGATGGAGCGCATCCCACAAGCCGCCTAAACCTTGCTTTTCCCACCGATGCAAGGCATCACGCACGGTATCCACATGCCAGTCGAAGTGAGCCGCAATTTTTTCCACATACCAACCCCTGAAATTGAGCCGCACTACCTCGGCTCGATCTTTCACGCGCTGCGGGAGGGTGGTCGCACTGCGCAACTCCAAGAGTGTGCGATCTTCCTCAGCCGTTAAAAACACTCTCAAACGTGCACCCATATTGCTACTAACCTGGTTCTGCGAAAGCGCTTAATATCCATTTACATAGCTTACTCTTTTCCCACCCATCTACTTAGTACCCTCCATAGACATTCAGGTTCATCTGTCCTTTACCTACCCTTCATCTAGCTCAAATCAAACAGTCACTTTCGTTTAAAAGTGCTAAATTCACAAAGAGATTTCACCCAATTTTGGGAGACTCCATGCTGAAGCAACGAAAGACCCAGGTAAGGTTAGGACTGGCTGTACTGGGAGCGCTGGCAGTAGGCGCGGCGATTCCCATTGTGCAATGGAGTCAGCGGCAGCAGCCATCCCCAGTTGTCACCGCGGCAGAGGGCAGCTTTAAAAAGCCAGTGAGTGCGTTTAAAGCCTTGCCGCCAGCACAGCGTACGAAAGCACTTGAGGCGATCGTCAAAGGCAAAGAATCACCAGAGCGCAGCCGTGCCCGTTATTTGCTAGCAGCGGAACTGGTTGAAAAGGGTCAGGGCAAGCAAGCTCTGGAGGCGTTGCAAGGCTTAGAAAGTAGCTATCCTGTGTTGGCAGCGCACGTGCTGAAACAGCGGGCACGCGCCTATGAGCAAATGGGCGATCGCGCCAAGACGCAGTCAACCTGGCAGCAGGTACTCAAAGATCATCCCAAAAGCCCAGTGGCAGCAGACGCTCTGGCAGCGTTGGGGCATGACAATCCGCGCTACGGCGATCAGGCGATCGCCCAGTTTCCAGCGCACCCCAGCACGATCGATCTGGTGCAGCAGCGGCTAAAGCAAAATCCCAAACAGCCCCAACTGCTGCTGCTCATTGCCAAACATGCGCTCTACGCACAAAACTACCTTGCCGTTCTGGATACGTTGACCAGCCAGTACGCAACGCAGCTTCAGCCCAACGATTGGGAAGCGATCGCCTTTGGCTATTGGGAGAAGCAGCTCTATGGCAAAGCAGGAGAGGCTTACGCCCGTGCCCCTTACACCCCGCTCAATGCCTACCGCATTGGACGTGGCTTGCAGCTTGGCGAAAAAGGGGGTGCGACTCAGGCATACCAGCGCGTCGTCCAAACCTTTCCCAACACCAGCGAAACGGCTCTGGCACTGCTACGGCTTGCCAAGATCACGGAACCGGGGCAAGCGATCGGCTATCTGGATCAGGTAGAGCAACGCTTTCCCGCCAAGGCTGGAGAAGCATTGCTAGAAAAAGCCAAGCTTTTAGAGCAGCAAAACAGCCTTAAGTATGCGACGGCAGTACGCCAGATTTTGCTCACGCGGTATAGCAAATCGGATGCAGCGGCAGCACTACGATGGAGCCTTGCCCAAGAGCGAGGAGCGGCGAACGATGCTCAAGCGGCTCGCGTGTGGGCAGAGTCTGTAGTGACGCACAACTCCGCTAGCGAACAGGCTCCTGAAGCCGCGTTTTGGAGTGGCAAATGGGCAGAACAGCTTGGTAAGCAGAAAGAAGCGAAAGCTGCCTATGAGCAAGTGCTGGCACGGTATCCACAATCGTATTACGCGTGGCGATCGGCATCCATGCTCGGCTGGCAGGTGGGAGACTTTAACAGTGTGCGGCAACTCAAGCCCGAAGTGACTCGTCCTGCCTCTCGCCCTGAACTGCCCGTTGGCTCCACGGCGCTCAAGGAACTCTTTCAGCTAGGGCAAGACCGCGAAGCCTGGAAGCTCTGGCAAGTAGAGTTTCAGGACCCGATGCAGCCCTCAGTGGCAGAACAGTTCACCGACGGCGTGATGCGGTTGGGCGTTGGGGATTACCTGGATGGCATCTTTATGGTTTCGTTCCTGCGGGAGCGAGACAAGCCAGAAGAACAGTCGCAGTATCGATCGCTCAGGCAGCAAGCGTCCTACTGGCAAGCGCTGTACCCGTTCCCATTTCTGGAGCCGATCGAAACCTGGTCGCAAGAACGGCAGCTTAACCCGCTGCTGGTCACTGCACTCATCCGTCAAGAATCACGCTTCATGCCGGGAATCCGCTCCAGCGTTGGCGCAACTGGCTTGATGCAGGTTATGCCCGACACCGGAGCCTGGATCGCCAAGCAAATCAAGCTCAAGCAGTACCAACTGAACGACCCCGATGACAACATTAAGCTAGGCACCTGGTATCTAGACTATACGCACCAGGAATACGGCGGCAACTCGATGTTGGCGGTTGCCAGCTACAATGCTGGACCCGGAGCCGTTGGCAGTTGGGTCGCCAAAGTGGGACAGCAAGACCCCGATGTCTTCATCGAAAAAATTCCCTACGATGAAACCAAAGGCTACGTCAAATCGGTGTTTGAAAACTACTGGAACTACCTGCGGCTCTACAACCCCGAAATTGCTCAAAAAGTTGCCCAGGTCTCTAAAGAACAACCCACTGGCACCGTACCTGATTCGTAAGGGCGCTTTAGCCAGCAGAGCCTATGGATAGGTTTTGTTGAGTTAATCGATCGATACTCAACCCGTTGCCTAACCGACGTGAGCGTCTAAAACTCATTGGTTCACTTTTGCCTTGAGTGCATATTGCCGAAAGCGCTCTAAATCGGCGTGCAGAGTCGATTCCACCACGCGCCCGATGAAGAGGTTATCGAGGAGTTGACCGAGGAAGCCGGGAATCGCGTAGCCGATCGACATTTTGACGATGCTGCCTTTTTCGCCCCGATCGTAAAAGCGAATGGCACCCCGATTGGGCAACCCATCCACTGATTCCCATTGAATGATTTGGTTCTGGACTACCTTACTGATGCGTGAGAGCCAGATAAACTCCAAGCCTCCGGTGGCTAGCTTCCAACGCGACAGCTCAGGCTTGTCTTCCAAGACGGTGACGGAATCAATCCATTTCATCCAGCGGGGCATTTGCTCCAGATCAGACCAGAGACCCCAGACGAGTTCGATCGGGGCATCAACTTCTACTTGGACACTGTGTTCGAGCCAGTTACTCACAACTCCCTACTCCCTAATAATTAAACAACCCCACACCCTGCACCTTATACCCCGTTGGTTCCAAAATGGCTTGGGCGGCTTGTCTGCCAGAGATGGTGGCTCCTTCCATGCTATCGATGTAGTCTTGTTGCGTGTAGCTGCCTGCAAGGAAAAAGTTGGCGATCGGGGTTTTTTGGTCAGGACGATACAGATCCATACCGGGAGCTTCGCGGTAGAGGGATTGGGCGAGTTTGACGACACTGTACCATGTCATGTTGAGGTCGCGGGAGGAGGGGAAGAGATCGTGAACTTGCTTGAGAACGTGCTGCGCGATCGCTTCGTTGCTTTGCTTGATGAATGGATCGCCTGGAGTGAGCACCAGTTGCAGCAAAGAGCCTTCACCTTCGCGGTAGTAGCCATTCGGACTTGTGAGCGCCATATCCGCAAAGCAGGAAAAGTCCGCATCGGGTGTGTAGAGCAGGTTATCGATGCCAGTCGCATGATCCATTTGCTTGCGTGCTTCCGAGTCGTGTAGCTCTGTCACCCAACCATCAAAACGCAGCTGTACAGTTGCCACAGGAACGGCATCCAGCTTGTAGATATTGTCAAACTCTTTCCAAGTACGCCATTCAGCAGGTAGAAGACGCTGAATGCCGGGAATATCGCAGGCAGCAAGGTAGGCATCAGCAGTGATGGTTTCTTCAGTATCCTCTTTGGCGACAATTAAACCAGTGACATGGGTTTGATCATCCTTGCCAGCAAACAGAACTTGGCGAATGCGTCGGCGAGTGTGGATCTTCGTGCCACGGGCTTCCAGGTAGTCCACGATCGGCTTGTGCAGATACTCGTGAGGCGACCCTTCCAGCATCCGCAGCACCGAGGCTTCCGTTCTAGCAGCGAAGAACTGGAAGATGGTGAGCATACAGCGGGCAGAGATATTTTCGGTATCAATGAAGCCCAGGGCATAGGCGATCGGGTTCCACATCCGCTTCAGGCTACCGTTTGAGCCACCGTGCTGGCGAAACCAATCGGCAAAGCTGATACCGTCTAGCTCTCGAATACTTTTCATCGCACCGTCAAAATCGACCAAGCCGCGCACAATGGGACTGGTGCCGAGGGCGATCGCGTTTTGCACCTTATCTTGCACGGAAAGCTGAGACGTGGTAAAAAATGCCTTCAGCCCGTTGAACGGCGCACCTGTGATGAAGCGAAAATCCAGCATTCCCGTTTGACCACCCCGGTTAATGAAGGTGTGGGTGTGCTCCTTTAACAGCAGGCTCTCGAAAGCTCCGACCTTTTTCATCAGGTCAAACAGGTTGTAGTAGCAGCCGAAGAACACATGCAGACCCATTTCCAAATGGTTGCCGTCTGCATCGACCCAACTGCCCACCTTGCCACCCACAAACGGACGGGACTCAAAGATTTCCACCTCATGTCCGGCATCGGCTAACTCTACCGCTGCTGCCAATCCCGCCAACCCTGCGCCCACGATCGCAACTCGCATTCTGTCTTTCTCGCTTAGTTTGCTTTACACGGTTTAGATTTTTAATTGTAAAGGAATGTGTGAGAAGATGAGCGGCAAACGCTTAGGGCAACTGAGTGATCACCCACTGGCGAAACTGGCGAATCAAGCTTGTCTCGCCCATCGATTGTCGTAGTTCCAGAAACCGCACGACTTCGGAGACCGTGAGTTGAGGCAGGCTGAGGCTGCGATCGTGGCTCTCATAATCTCCCGCTGTCAAATGATAAATCGTCAACGCTTGACCGTCATAGCGCCACACTTCAGGTACACCCAATGCCGCATAGATCGCCAGTTGATCAATCGAACTGCTGGTAATGTCCACTTCAATGGCAAGGTCTGGTGGCGGATCTTGCGTTAAATCAAGCCGATCGCGGTTTCGCACCGCCGCTTCATTTTGAATGTAGTAGCACTGATCCGGTTCCAAGCCTCTTGCTAAATCTTCGCGATCGCACGTTAAAGACCCCAAGCTACGAATTTCGATTGCGAATGCCTCTGTGAATGCTTCAATAAATCGTCCCAAAAGTTTTTTATAGGTTTCATGGGGCGGTAATGGCATCATGATCTCCAACAAGCCGCGATCGTAGGTCAGGCGCATTCCCGGCTGCTGCTCAAAGTCTTTCAGCAAGGATTGATACGTCTGCCAGCTAATATTTTGGAGCAAAACCCGATCAGAACTCTGCATCAGCGTTGCAGTCATGGGCTGGCTAAAAGAACGATTCGACTCTAGTGTACGGCAGAAAGAAGTTTGTGGTGGTTAGGCGGAGTAGGCGATCGAAGGCATCCTACTCTCTTGCAGCCCTGGTATGACCAAGGTATAACTAAAGTGCAGTGATGATGCCCTCGTAGCGATGAAAACAGCAATCTCACTTCCAGATCCAGTGTTTGAAGAGGCAGAAGCCCTGGCTCAACAATTAGGCGTATCCCGCAGTGAGCTTTATACAAACGCCTTGAAAGCCTATTTACGGCAATACAATCGCGCTCAGCTTTTGGACAAGCTGAATCAGGTTTATGCCGAAGAGTCTTCCGAACCCGATCCAGCCTTGACCCAGATGCAGTTGATGTCCCTACCGCATGAGGATTGGTAGTGTATCGCGGTGAAATTTGGTGGGCAAATTTGCCAGAGCCACTCGGTTCGGAACCGGGCTATCGTCGTCCGGTTGTGATTGTTCAGGATGATGTCTTCACGCAAAGTCGTATCAGTACTGTCATCGTTGTCATCATCACTTCTAATACTCGGCTAGCCGAGGCTCCTGGCAATGTCTTGTTACCGCATGAAGCGACAGGATTGCCCAAAGATTCTGTGGCGAACGTGTCTCAGATTTTTACCATTGACAAACGGTTTTTAGTAGAACGTGTTGGCACATTGCCAGAAGGTTTACAAGAAGACCTCAACGAAGGACTGCGAGCAGTTTTGTACCTCTAGCCCTACGACAAATCCAAATCTGTCTTTTCTGGTCGAGTCGTTGACTCGATCGCGGCTACTTATAAACATCACCACGTGAGCCGATCGTCGTGACGATGTAAGCTTTGTTCTCTGCATCTTCGACAAATAAGATTCGATACTTTCCGACCCGTAAGCGCATTTCTGAACGACCTTTCAACGGCTTTACGTCAAGCGTTGTTGGAGCAGTGATTAGAGTGTCAAGTGCGTTGATGATTCGTTTTTGATCAGCTAACTGCATCCGCTCCAAATAACGCTGAGCGGGTTTCAGGACGATGTAGTCCCAGTCAGCCAACGTTTTGCCCAAACAGCTTTAGCTTTAACGCGCTTGAAGACAGCCCTATATCTCTTCCAGTGCGATAGTCTTGCAAGGCGTTCTCACTTGCTTCAAGCGCCTCAAGCGGTATCGTCTCAGTTGTACCTTCCACTTCAACAGACTGTTCAGCTAAAGTCCTCAAAGCCTCTAGCAGTTGAGCCTGCTCCTGTGGAGAAAGCCGTTGGGCAAGGTTCAAGACCTCTTCATAGGTGGGCATACGCTGTTACCAATGGATGGCATTTAACCCAGTATAAAGCTTGCGCTGATTTGCTTCTGTGTCTCAATCAGTGCTGCCAAACTGGGAATGCTGAGGCTAGAGCGGTTTGCCATGAGGGAATGATCGAGCATGAATCATCAGGCTGTGTCTGTACGTGAGACTATTCGCGCAAAGCTGCAACAGATTTGGGGATATAGCGATTTTCGATCGCCGCAGGGTGAAATCGTCGAGTGCCTGCTGGAGCAGCGGGATGCGCTGATTATCATGCCAACTGGCGGCGGGAAATCCATTTGTTTTCAGCTTCCCGCGTTGATGCAAACGGGGTTGACGATCGTCGTTTCGCCCCTGGTTGCGCTGATGGAAAATCAGGTGCAGGAGCTTCGTCAACGTCGGTTGCCAGCCGCCTTGCTCCATAGCGAAGTGCCAAAACAGCAGCGCCGACAAACGCTGTGGGCATTGGAGAATCAAAGCTTGCGGTTGCTCTACCTGTCGCCTGAAACGCTGCTGAGTGAGCCTGTGTGGGAGCGATTGTGTCAGCCCGATCTCAAGATTAAGACGATCGTGCTGGACGAGGCGCACTGTTTAGTTCAATGGGGCGACACCTTTCGTCCGGCGTACTATCGATTGGGCATGGTGCGATCGGCGCTTTTGCAGTCGAAGCCAGAAGGGACAAGGATTGCGATCGCTGCCTTTACCGCAACCGCCAATCCCGCTGCGCAGCAGACCATTCAACGTGTGTTGCAACTCCAGCAGCCAGAGGTCTTTCGGCTCAATCCTTATCGCGCTAATTTGCACCTCAACGTGCAGGTCGTTTGGACACCGAGGCAACGACGGCAACAACTGCTGAAGTTTATTCAGGCACGACCAGGGCAAGCAGGCTTAGTCTATGTCCGCACTCGCCGCGATGGTGAAACGTTGGCAGCATGGCTCTCACAGCAGGGCTTTCAGACAGCAGCGTATCATGCAGGCTTGAGTCCCGATGAACGGCGACAGACTGAAAAAGCATGGCTGGGTGGTTCAACGCAGTTTGTGGTTTGTACGTGCGCCTTTGGCATGGGCATCGACAAGCCAAATGTGCGCTGGGTGGTACATTTTCACTCACCGCTGTTGCTTTCAGAATATGTGCAGGAAGTTGGACGGGCGGGACGAGATGGCAAACCTGCGACGGCTCTAACGTTGATTAGCGAAACGACAGGCTTGCTCGATCCGGAGGATAAGCAGCGGCGACAGTTTTTTGTGGAACAGGCAGAAAAGCAACAGCGATCGGCGCAGGCACTTATCCACAAACTACCACCCCAAGGAAACGTCACCAGTGTGAGCAGAGAATTCAAGGATGGCGCGATCGCCCTTTCCCTTTTGAACAGCACAGGACAATTGGAATGGTCAGATCCCTTCCATTACGTGATGAAGCCTGGACACACTCATGCTGCTGGACAATCAAATACCCATGCTGCCCAACAGATGACTGACTATCTTAAAACGCAAGACTGTCGCTGGCGCTTTCTACTTGGTGCGTTTGGGTTTGAGTCTGAGGCAACAGATTTGCGTTGTGGTCACTGCGATCGCTGCGATCGCTAAAGCGTTCATTCCTGTCACGCCAGCCGAGTGTCAGCGCTCATACAACCGTTACTCGGTGGCACTCCGTTTTGTAAAGGCATTCCGCACCAAGACAAGCAGGAAGCCCACACCTGTAAAGGCGGCTGCCAAAAAGTGGCTTTCCCTAGACGCAAAGGCAATGAGAACGAGGTTAGAAACGAGCGCCAGTATTGGAATGATTGAAGGCACTTGAAACCCGTCAATGTTCGCTTCTCGACGTTTAATCACAAGCAGTGACAGATTCACTAAACAGAACATGGCGAGAATGAGCGTTGCAGTAGTGCCTGCCAAAAATTGCAGCGTACCGGACAGCGCCAGAAAGATGGCGATCGGCAGAATCACGATAATCGTGCGGTAGGGCGTGGAGCGTGTCGGATGTAGCTTGCTAAACCAGGCTGGCAGCAACCCATCGCGCGACATCCCAAAGAGCAACCGCGAGGCAGTAATAAAGTTCAGCAGCGCTGTGTTGAGTACTGCAAACAGTGCGATGAAGGTAAAAACAATGCCTGGAAAATTTGGCTGTGCTCGAAGCACCACATCCAGCAGCGGCGCACCAGAGGCAGACAGTGCCGCAGGACTCACTACCTGAGTGGCAAGCCAGGAGACCAGAATATAAATGACTCCAGCAATACCGAGTGACAGCAAAATCGCTCTTGGTACATTGCGCTCAGGATTTTTCACCTCTTCCGCCACATTCACAATGTCTTCAAAGCCAATAAACGCATAGAAGGCAAGTGATGCGCCTTGAAAAATGGCAACCCAAGCAATGGATTGACCATTAACAATAGGCGCGGTTACTGCCGCATCGCCAGCATTTGCGCCACCGCTGATAAAAAGGACTGACACCAGAATCACGACCAGGAGACCTGAAACCTCCAGCGTTGTACAAAAAATATTGAGGCTTGACGATTCCTGCATCCCGCGAAAGTTAATGAACGCAAGACCGCAAAACAATGCCAGAACAACAAGCGCAGCCGGAAAGATGGGAGCAAACGTGGTTAAATAGCCTGCAAACGCTTTGGAAAGGGTCGCCATTGAAACGATGCAGGTGCAAAACATGAGCCAGCCGACAATGACGGAGATCCAGTCGGTGCGAAAGGCTCGATGCACAAAGCAAGCAACCCCACCACTGAGCGGAATCCGGCTACCCAGTTCGGCGTAGCTCAGAGCCGTCAGCGCTGCGACTGACATCGCCACTAAAAAGGAAGCCCAAACGAGAGCGCCAGAAAGTCCAGCAATTTTGCCCACAACGGCATAAATGCCAGCACCCAAAATATCGCCAACGCCGTAAATGACAAGTGTGGGTAAGCCAAACACTCGCTTCAGTGAATCTGCTTCAGTCGTTTCCATGCGCTTTTGTTCAGTAGGTTGATCTTAATGTGTTGTCCAGTTGGCAGTGGAGGCACCAAAAGAAACGAAGGCTCCAGGCGGCTAGTCACCTTCAAGCACGAACGCTTCTTCGAGCGCGGGTTCCACTTCTGCCTTTGGCTCTTTGCCATCTAGCAAGCAGCTCACCGTCATGTCGCCCATCACGTTAATGCACGTGCGGCAGCGATCGAGAAACCAGTCCACCGTAATCA
>JACMKO010000300.1 GCA_014380065.1 Leptolyngbya sp. ES-bin-22
GGATGCGATCGAGATCAGCGTTTAGTGTGATCTTCGTCACACAGTAAGTTGGTGGAGAAAGTTGGCAAATAAAAACCGACAGTTCTCGAAAGAAACCTGTCGGTCAGTCGTGTGTTCCCTGTTGATGACTCGGCTAAAGTTGAGTCCCCTAAAGTATGCCTCTAGCGCTCGTGCGCCTATGCGATCAAGATCATCTCTGCTGGTGATCTTAATCACATGATACAGCTCAGTACTGTGCTTCCTGAAAGCATCGAAACGCAGCGATGCAACGTTTAGTGTGAAGCTCGCGGCGTTGAGGCAAGTGCTGTCCCCAAGCAAGTCCTTAAATCAGCCATGAAATTGAGCAAGGACAGCGGTAAACCACTGTTCCACGCGATCGCCCATTGCAGCCAGAGAATAGGTTGCCTCGGCTTGCTGGCGGCATGTGTAGCGATCGATCTGGTCTAAACGGGCGATCGCGTCAACCAGTCCTGTAAGACTATCCGGCTCTACTAGCCAGCCAGTTTTACCGTCTTGCACAATTTCCGCCGGACCTCCACGACGATAGGCAATGACAGGCACACCACAGGCAAGTGCCTCGATCGCCACATTTCCGAATGCTTCGACCCAATGAGGTGTCATGAGTAATGCCTGACATTTGCCCAAGGCGCTCTGGAGTTGAGCGGTCGGTAGAAAGCCTTCGTACGTCATGGGTGCAGTGGAGTACTGTTGCTGGATTTGCTGCCAGTAGCCTTGATCTTGCAGCACACCCCAAATTTTGAGCGGTCTTTGCGTGGCTTGAGCTGCTGCAACCGCATCTTCCAACCCTTTTTCGGGCGCGAGGCGACCAACCCAGGCGAGGCTACGCTCCGGCTGAGGGTTAAAGTCATACAGTGACAGATCAAACCCGTTGCCCAGCACCTGGCACTCATCGCCAAAGGAGAACGTATCTGCCTGTGCCCGACTGTGAACCCCAATGCTGTTCGGAGACTGCACGATCGTTTGCGCAATAACGCGATCCATTGCATCTGTCAGCGAACCCATGCTAACTAAGTGAGCGATCGGGCGAGCGAAGAATGGTGTCAGGTAAAAGGGCAACCAGTCGTAGGCAAAGTTCACCAGTAAATCGTACTGATGCTCAACCTCGCGTGCATAGGCCCACATGTTGGCAAGGACGGCATTTGCAGGCATGGCGATCGCGGCGTGCCGTCCTTCACTCTGCGCGGTTGGTTGCAACGTACCCTCGATTTCTACCAGTGGAAAATTGGCGCACACCGATCCAGTAGGAGCCACAATCTTGACGGTGTGCCCTCTTAAGCTTAACGCCTGTGCCAGGTTATGTAGCGTCAGTTCCACACCGCCGCCTAAGCCAGACCCCAAAGCTCCCACAGACGTAGATAGCAGCAGTAGCCGGAGTGGACGCTTCAGAGTGGGTGTCATTCTGGCTTCGTCACTGGCATTGTGACGGTGGCTACTTCAAGAGAGACGACCGCTTGAGGTGAACTAGCAGCGTCAGTGGTGCCTAAAGCCCGATTAAATCTTGCTGCCAAACTGTCACGCTGGTTAATGAAGTAAATACTCACCAGGGTAAGGCTGACCCCGAACCACTGAAGTGGACTCAGCATCTCAGACAAAAAGAGGTTGCCAAAGAGGAGCGCAAAGATGGGCGTTAAAAAAGTAAGGGAGCTAAGGCTGGTGAGACTACCGCTGGCGGCAAAGTAGAAAAACAAGCCATAGGCGATCGCGCTGCCAAAAACTGTTGCATAGCCAATTGCTGCCCAACTTGACAGATCCAACTGCACCCACTGATCGACTTCAAACTGTGACGAGAGCGCAAAAAGGGGCAAGCCACCCAAAATCATGTGCCAGCCCGTTGCGGTGATGGGGTCAGCATGGCGGCTAACGTACCGCATCAACACTGTTCCTACCGCCATTGATAGGGCTGCCAGCAGCATCAACCATTGACCGTTCTGAAAGAGATCATGAACAAGATCCTCACCAAGCTGCAACCCATCTGGCAGCGATCGCTGGCGCAAAACACCCAAAAGCCACGCCTCTGGTAAACCCAGTAAGCTAATACCGATAACGCCCAGCAACAACCCTAGCCAGCCCCAAAGCCCAATGCGCTCTCCAAACAGCCACAGCGCCATGAGTGCCACTGCTAAAGGTTGCGAGTCAATCA
Source organism: Leptolyngbya sp. ES-bin-22 (assembly GCA_014380065.1). Classification (GTDB taxonomy): domain Bacteria; phylum Cyanobacteriota; class Cyanobacteriia; order Leptolyngbyales; family Leptolyngbyaceae; genus Stenomitos. Next base: position 2,162 of record JACMKO010000300.1, read on the forward strand.
TCACAGACCCCAACCCAGCCCCCGTCCTGACTAACCCTTCTGCCAGAAAGCCCTGAAACAACGTGCCATCCACCAGCGCGAAGAGAACAATCCATAGCCATGCGGTCAAGCCTCTGGGTTGCGGTCTACCCATCAGCGCCCCGGCACCTAAGACCAGGAATCCCGCTGGCACTAGCCTCACGCCTGCCATAAAAAGCGGCGTTGTGTTCGGGATCACGCCTTTCATAGCGACCATAGCGGTGCCCCAAAAGAAAAAAGGTGCGATGAGCAATAGCGGCGCAATAAGGGGCTTGTTTAAGAAAAAACCTGTCGGCAGTAGAGGCGGCTTTGAGTCCATGATGCAGGTGTAGGGTTACAGCGTGCGTAATGACGGCTTAGATGAATCGACATCTCATCATTGTAGCCAAGCTTGTACTTATGTTAAGTAACTTAGAGAACGATCGCAGGCGCGTCGATCGAGTTTGGACGTGGGTAGCCACGCTTCCGGCGGTTTACACAGAGGAGCGAACACTCACGTTGATAGTCGAAACTCCCGGTAATGAGGCACACTGGAATTTGAACGTTTTGCTTGCCTCCGAGGCAACCCGCAGAAACTGTTAAGCGGGTGGCTGTTTGTCGGCATGACTACGAACGTTCACTCAGCGCCTGCTGTCGTTTGCTTGTTAACTATCGTCGTTGATCCAATTATGATCTGGCCCTTTAAGCCTCGTGCTCAGAAACAAATTGCTCGGATTGAAATTAACGGCGCGATCGCGGGTGCTACGCGGAAGCGTGTCCTGGAAGCGCTCAAAACCGTAGAAGAACGACGCTTTCCAGCTTTGTTACTGCGCATTGACAGCCCTGGCGGTACGGTGGGCGACTCGCAGGAAATTTACGAAGCTTTGAAGCGCTTGCAGGCTAAAACCAAAATTGTGGCGAGCTTTGGCAACATCTCAGCATCCGGTGGGGTTTACATCGGCATGGGCGCGGAGCATATTGTGGCGAACCCCGGCACCATTACAGGCAGCATTGGCGTGATTCTACGAGGCAACAATCTTGAGCGCCTGCTGGAGAAGGTTGGAGTCTCGTTCAAAGTAGTGAAATCGGGTCCCTACAAGGATATTTTGGCGTTCGATCGCGAAATCACTGAGCCAGAAAAAACCATTCTGCAAGAGCTAATCGATATCAGCTACCAACAGTTTGTGCAAACGGTTGCAGACGGACGTAAATTGGCAGTCGAAACGGTGCGCAGCTTTGCCGATGGGCGCGTGTTCACAGGGCAACAGGCATTGACACTGGGGTTAGTCGATCGCTTGGGCACAGAGGAAGATGCTCGTCTCTGGGCAGCAGAACTCGCAGGCTTAGATCCTGAGAAAACCCGCACGTTTACCTTAGAAGAGCGCAAACCATTCCTCAATCGGCTGCTTTCAAGGGACAGCAGCCAGCTTGGTCAACTTGCAGCGCTGCCTGGACTAGCAACAGGCATTAAGTGGTTAGAGTTCGAGCTGGCTACGAATGGGCTACCGCTTTGGCTCTATCGCCCCTAAGACAAAATCCTACGCTGAACGCAAAGTCTTGCTAAGGAGGCTTGGACTCTAGCTGCCATGCTCACTATTTGCAGCCATGATCAAGATCAGCCATGATGGGTTCAGGTTGTTTGGCAATCAGGGAAGCACGATTTAGTTTTGAGCATTAATGAAATCTTAGTTAAGTGCGCGGAGGATTGAGCGTGGGTTGGCGAGTGAGAGCGGTCCGTGGAGCAACAACAGTCTCAGAAAATTCGATTGAGGCGATTCGAGAAGCAGTCCATGAACTCCTGGACGAATTAGAAGCTTACAATCAACTCGATCCCAGCGAAATCGTGAGCGCGACCTTTTCCGCGACACGGGATCTAGATGCAACGTTTCCCGCATCGATCGCGCGTGAGCGTCCCCACTGGTCAGACGTGCCTCTGCTAGATGTGCAGCAGATGCATGTCGAAGGGAGCATGGAGCGCTGCATCCGCTTTCTCATCCATTTCAACACTCCCAATCCAGACCTTGAAATCTATCATCCCTACATGCGCCATGCCAAGCGCCTTCGCCCCGATTGGACAATGGCCCAAGCAGCGTTCATCGCGAAGTCTACGCCCTAGCTTTTTCGCTTTGGTTTACTTAGGGCTTTGCGGTTTAATAACCTACTAAATAACCAGGTTTCGACTGCGCTCAACCTTCAGTCATCGCGGGTTGAGCGTAGCCGAAACCCAAACGACTGGTAGCTTATTTTCTTGCAATCCCCTTACGTTGCGATGATTCAAAGAGAAGAGTGAGAACGCACTGATTGTGTCCTCACTCTTTTTCGTATGCGAGCTACAAACTGTCGAGTAGTGTTCCAGGCATGTCAATGCCGCTTTGTAGAAGCGTTACTAACGTTTCTGCAAAAGACAAACAACACACTGAAACGCTATAGCTCGTCGTCGCTTACCGCGACAGAGCCAGTAAATTAAGCCTCTGGGTTGATTTGAGTCATCGGCTTGGCTTCAGTGATTACGCCTGCATTGCGTTCTGCAAAGTACTTGTTCAAAAACGTACTGACGAAAGACAGCACAACGGGGCCAAGAATGAATGCCAACAGTCCGCTGACGCTGAAGCCGGGGACAACCACCGATGCCAGCCAGAAGCAAAAGCCATTCACGACGAGAGAGAAGAGACCCAGTGTCAGAAAGTTGAGAGGCAGAGACAGAAGGGACAAAACAGGTTTGACAAACGCATTGACCAGTCCGATCGAAACGGCTGCAATCAAAGCGGCTGGAAACGTGGCGATATCAACTCCCGGAACAGCTAAATCGACTACAAGCAGGCTAAGCGCTGTAGCCAGTAAGGTTAAAAGATTTCCGACCATAGTTTTTTCCTCAAATTTACCAAGAGCTAACGTTCTTGCTATGCAACCATTATTGAGGAAACGACTGGTCAGACGTATCTCTACCTGGATAGATATGACGGTCGATCGCGATCGGTCTACAGACGCAATTGGCGTTGCTACCGATCAAAAATTGCGCTTACTTTGATGCAGTAGTAGCACTTCCTGCCAGTACCGTCTTCGCAGCTACCACTTCCGCTAAGCCGTCCGATCGCGCGTCTTTTGGATCGACAGCCTCGGTGTCAACCGCGTTTTCTCTTGCAGCTTTTACAACCGTTGGCTGTGGCTTATGAAAGCGAATCCCCACGACGACATCGTAAAGAAAACCAAAAAAGTCTTTCGGCGTTTGCAGAATCCCAAGCGACTGGTGCGATCCTTTCGCGTCTAGCAACGGTTTGGTCGCAAAGTATGCAGGCTGATAGTTGTACCAGGGAATCGAAGGCCAGAGATGATGCACTAGATGGTAATTCTGCCCCATGATCAGCAGATTTAGCACCGCGTTAGGGTAAACTCTGGCGTTCTTCCAACGATCGCGATCGTTGAACGGGCGGTGCGGCAAATAGTCAAAAAATAGCCCCAATGCTAGACCGACCAGAGCCAGCGGGACAAACCAGTAATTGAAGAGGTAGTCTGTAAAACCGTATGCGAAGGAAGCCCACACGATCGTACCCAGCACTAAACGAGCAGCGACCCACTCCCAGAGTTCATGCTTTCGCCACAGCCTGCGCTTGAAGAAATAGAACTCGTGGTACATAAAGCGAGCGTTAATAATCCACAGCGGACCAGCCGTAGAAACCACATGGTCGGGGTCATTGTGAGGATCATTCACATGCGCGTGATGCTGCATGTGTACTCGCGTGAACACTGGAAACGAAAAGCAAAGCATTAACGCGCTGGCATGTCCTAGAACGGCGTTGACGACACGATTGCGATGCGCCACGTTATGACATGCGTCATGAATCACCGTACCAACGACGTGCATTGCCACAAAATTGAGCAAAAAGCTGCACCAGTGAGACCAATGCCAACAAAAATAACCCAGAGTAGATACCGATGCCAGCACCACTGATCCCAGGAACATCAGCAGCGTCGGGTTGAAATCACCAGGAGGACCTAGCAACTCCTTGGGCACCGTCAGGGGCTTCACTGCCTCCGACATTTACAGTTCTGCTCCTGCTAACCACCAACACGTAGTATACGATACCTGTCGTTTCAAAATAAAGTTTTGTGAAATTAGCTTCACTAATTCTAAGGTGGTGACGACTGAGTGAGATAGGCGGAGGCAGACCAGATTTCACTAGAGTCCTCACATGTGGTGTGCCATGCAATGAGCTTGTACCGATTTTAAATCGATTTCACGACAGATCCGTCTGTAGGGACGTTACATGTAACGTCCCTACGGATTTGCAGCATGGTGAACTTAAATCGGTATTAATCATGGGGGCATGTGATGAACGATCGAGCGTTTTTAGTTGAAGGAACTTTGAATGATGCGAACCCGTCTTCTATTCTTGGAAGGATAGGCTTTCGCAGCAGCCCACCACGAAGCTGACAAAGCTTGTTCAGGTGCCTTCAAAACTCCTCTTTGATTGTTTTGATATTCTTAACCAGCCCTTGACTAATTTTTCAATGCCGCTTCAGTCACCATCGTTTTTTGAGGTTTTTACTATGTTGCGAAAGGTAGGAAGAGAGTTGAGTCGTTCCGTTTTGCTTGCCAGCGGATTAGGTCTATCACTAGGCGGCATCCTGTTGCTAGGTAGTGGCAGCGCGATCGCCGCACCGACGTTTGCTCCAACGTTCGCCCCAACCATGCGACCGCTCCAGGTTGCCCAAAGCACACCATCTGATTCGGGCGATGTCATTGTCAACACAGAGCCGCAGCGCCCTGGTTCTACCACAAGCCCTTCCACAAGCCCATCTAATGGCTCGACGACAACGGCTGCTGGTACACGCTTCGCCTGCGAAATGGTGAGTAGTCAGTACACAGTCATGTATCGTCCTGAAAGTCAGGCACCACAGTCTTATCCCTGGGCGGTGCCGAGCAATATGGGCGGCGGTTGGGATGCGAATCGTCGCTGTGCCGAAATTAGCCGTCGCCTGGAGTCCTACCGTCCCGATGGGCTGTTGGAAATGAAAACGGGCGCAGAAAATGGCTACAACACCGTTTGTGTGACGACAGAGAAGGTTTCAAGCTGCCGGATTGTGTTGACGGTGCCCAATGGGCAAGACCCCACTTCGACCCGCGATCGCGTCTTTCAAAACTTGACCGTTGCCGATAGCGGGCAACAAACTCAGGGCGTAAACACCTATGTGGGTGGTGGCAGCAATGGCATTTTGGATCAAATTGGACGCGCGATCGGAGGGCTGTCCAACACCAGTCAGTCCACACGCGGCTCGGATGGCATCAACCTGCGTCCCTTTCTCGATCGGCGCGACGGTGGTACAGGCGAACAACTGAAGCGAGGCGCAGCCAAACCGTCCAGTCCGCGACGGCTAAATCCTGGGAACTTCCGCTAAAGTCGCCGTTCAACGTCTAGCTGACTGTCATACCAATTTGAATTGGAAAGACGACACATCTTGTCGGGGCCAGGCATTGCCGTGCCCCAAAACAGCGAATGGATCTGTAGCCGTCAAGCTTTAAGTTGGTGTCAGAAAGCAACGCACGGCTGACTGCTCACTCCAAACCTCTTTTTTCACAACTCCTTAGCCCTGCTTTGTGCGGGGCTTTTTTGATGTCTGTTGAGCACGTTGGCTGTATCAAGCTCTACCGAACTGGCGAGATAGATCCGTTAAGGTCACTGAAAGCGACTGTTGTGATCTTTAACACTTTACACTCCCATTTATGCGCTTAGAGCAGTTACAAGCGTTTCTCGCAGTCGCAGAGACGGGTAGCTTTCAGCAAGCTGCTCAGCGCTGTGGCGTGACGCAATCGGCAATCAGTCGGCAGATCCAAAGCTTAGAGGCGGCGGTGAAGATACCGCTGTTTCATCGCACCACGCAGGCAAAGCTGACGATCGCAGGTGATCGCTTTCTACCCCGCGCCAAAAAGATTTGTCAAGAGTGGCTCAATGCCACGCAGGATCTCGATGATTTGCTGGCGGGTAAACA
>JACMKO010000301.1 GCA_014380065.1 Leptolyngbya sp. ES-bin-22
ATAATCGCTGTGGCTTTCTGATGGATCATGCTTATTTTATCGTAGCTACTTGAGAGAGCATCGACGTTGAGCGATCGCGGAGCCATTGGAGCGGTTTTGCCTCAGCAGTCTTTGGAATGAGACGATCGCCCAGCCGCTCTGTGCCAATTTGCTAAGAAATGTGTCAAGTATTAGAAGTTAACACTTGTCTCAAAAGTTAACTGTCCACTGTCGTGCTGATGTATCGGATATTACAGCTATTGGCAGAGTGGAGTTTTTGAGTTAAATGAGCATACTACTTAATTTGTGTAACATTTCGTGATAATTTAAAGCTGGGGAGCAAACTGTGTCTCCGGAGACGTATTGCTTCGCCTTGAGCCAGTTACAACCTTAGTGAGGTAACCCTCCATATGGCAATTACTATTGATTCCGCCCGTGGCATTTTTCCCGGTACACTATCGGCTGATGCAGTACCCGCTTTGACGGCACGCTTCAACCAGCTCAGCGCCGAAGATCAACTGGCATGGACGTGGTTCGCTTTCCTGGAAATGGGCAAAACTGTCACCGTTGCCGCCCCCGGTGCAGCCAGTATGCAGTTTGCTGAAGGCACCCTCAACCAAGTCAAGCAGATGACCTTTGCAGAGCAAACTCAGGTGATGTGCGATTTGGCAAATCACGCCGACACACCCATTTGCCGCACTTATGCTACCTGGTCGCCTAATATTAAGCTCGGTTTCTGGAATCAGCTTGGGGAATGGATGGAGCAAGGCGTGGTCGCGCCCATTCCAACTGGCTATAAACTTTCAGCCAACGCTGCCGCTGTTTTAGAAACCCTCAAAACTTTGGACCAAGGGCAACAGATTACCGTCTTGCGCAACTCTGTCGTGGACATGGGCTTTGATGCGGGTAAATTAGGCAACTACACCAGAATTTCTGAACCTGTAGTTGCGCCCAAGGAAACCTCTCTGCGGACTCAAGTCGACATTGAAGGTCTCGACAACCCCACCGTGTTGAGCTACATGGACAACTTGAATGCGAATGACTTTGAGCAACTCATTAAGCTGTTTGTAGAAGACGGAGCTTTGCAGCCTCCCTTCCAAAGACCGATCGTGGGCAAAGATGCCATCATGCGGTTTTTCCGTGAAGAGTGCCAGAACCTCAACCTGGTGCCAGAGCGCGGAGTGTCTGAACCCGCCGACGATGGCTACACTCAAGTGAAAGTGACAGGTAAGGTGCAAACCCCCTGGTTTGGCGCAGCCGTAGGCATGAATATGGCTTGGCGGTTCTTGCTCAATCCTGACGGCAAGATCTTTTTCGTCGCCATTGACTTGTTAGCGTCTCCCAAAGAGCTTCTGAACTTAGTTCGCTAGGTCACGTGAGCAGAATAAACCCTGATAGACAGAAGTTCTGAAAGGCTGATTGCTCCGTTGCTCACCCGCCCGTGATTAAAATCCGGGCTGAGCAGGCAATCTCTGAAGGTCTGTCAGTCGACCAGGAACAAATCGCTAGCGATCGCGACTCACCTAGCTTGAGCGATCGTCACGCCGCAGGGGTTTGGCATTGCCAAACCCCTACCCAAAAATTGCCTCTTACTCAATTCTCGCCCCCAACTCTATGGGAAATGCTCTTCTAACCAGGAGCGTCAGCCCAGACTGGGTAAAGGCAATCGTTTCAGTCCCATTAACTACCGCACAAATTTTAGATTAAGTCATGCAAGTGAGTGAAGCCGAGTGGACTGATACTGAGAAAACCATCGCTCGAACTGCTTTTGATCAAGCTTACGAACGAGAAATTGAGGCTTTGCTGAAACGAGTTCGAGACGAAGCAAGCACCGTCGCAGAACTGGGTGATCTCTGGCGGCTACACGATTTTTTGAGTGCCAAACGGTACCAGGTTGAGGGCAAGTACGACTATCAATACTCTGCTTTGCTTTTTGTCTTTGCTGGCTTGGTCAAGGAAGGCTGGCTGCACCCAACCGATCTGGAAGGGCTAAGTAGCGATAAGCTTGCCAAGATCAAGTCTTTGGCAAGAATGTAAGCATCAAAGGCAGCAAGCGTCAGAAACTCGATCGCGCAGGGTTGCTTTTAAGCTGGCAAAGACTGATAGGGGTGCCGCTTAACGTGGATGTTACGAACATGCGTCTTTACCGTGTTGAGACTAATGTGGAGTTTTTTGGCGATCGCCTGGTAGCTGTATTCTTGCTTCAGCAGTAACCAGACTTCCGCTTCTCGATTAGTTAAGTGGAACTTCTTCTGTTCCACCTGAATCTCTTGCTGCAACACTTCATCCCGGTCTTCTACGGTGATCAGGATATACGTTTGATGGTTCACTGGGTTGACCTGATCGTTCGTGCCTCCTACCAACCAGGAGGCTGTGAGCCGAAACGAGCCATGTTCAGGGGTTTGATAATCTAAAAGCATTGGTTCGCGGGTAGCCCCATCCACGACCTGCTCACACAGATCAGCCACCACGGTTGGCAGTAATGTCCAACAATGTTGCTTACTGGATAGTTTCTGACAGAGCCTTCGAGCATTCTGGTTCCAGTAAACGATGGCTCGATCGATGGAAAGCACGATTAAGCCTTTCGGTAGCGCCTCCACCAGCGCACTGAGCAATGAAGAGGCTTCTAAGACACCGTTGAAGTTAGGCGTAAGCTCTGCTGGGACACCATAAGGTGCGTGGCTGACTGTTTCAGCGTGCAAATAACTGCTGTAGGGTAAGCGATCGGGAACTTCGTAATCACGGGTCAGCATGTCTTCTCCAAGCGAATGATAGGGTTGCGCGATCGCATCGTGGTTGGTAGCACCTCGGCTCGTCGATCGTCCCTGGGACAGTGCAGCGCTTTAAGCTCTAGAGGGACTCAGACATCTCAACTCACGAGATTCCTGCTTGACATGTCCTGTCATCGCTGCCTGTTGCAAGCTCATGAAAGCACAAAAATCTTCTCTGCCGTACTTTGTTGTCAGTAGTCGCCGTAGCTGCTCCTCGGCGCTAACGCTGAGATAGCCAGTTGTGAGCACCTGTTGAACAATCTCATGAATTGAATGCATGCCTAGTCTCCACGAAGAACGGTTGCACAAATCGTGATGTGTAAAGTAACGTTGACGAACGGCTTAACCTGATGGTTCAGGAGTCGGGGGGTTGCATCGTTGTCATTGCTCTTCTAGATAGAAAGGTTAGTCGAAAGTCTGCGATACATTGAACTAACAAGCGTTAGGAATGATTAGTCAGATCGTTAGGCGTTACGTTAGAAGTTTCATAACCCCTCATGTCATCTGGTTTACGTCAGCCTGAAGAAACATTTGCACGCGCTGGAACGCTCTGGGATATCAGCAGACTCTACGCTGACCTGGCCTCTGCAAAGCGCGAAAAGCTGACCCCCACTGAAAAAGAACATCTGCGTGGCTTACTTTTGGGGCTGGGTCCTAAAGAAATCGCCCAGGAGTTGTGTAAAGGGGTCGGTGGCGTTCGTGTGGCGCTGTGTAGCCTTTACCGCTACCTTGAGGCACTCCGGGCGCTACCAGAGGGCAAGATTAATTCTAGAACGGTCATTCACACCTTAGAGGAAGCAGGGTATAAACTAGCCGCACCCGTCATGATGCCCTCTGTCCCACCACTTCAAACGCCAGATTGGACATCGCGCTCTGGCACTCATGAAGCTTTTAATGTCAACAAACATCCGTTTTCGTCTAGACGCGCCAAAGTGGTGATTAGTCACGGCAACCAGGCTATCAGCGTCGGTCTCGCCCAGCAGCTACACGAGGCGTTGAAAGGGGCAGGGCATCAATTATCGATTTTGGAGGAAAGCTACCGATCGCCTACCGATGAGCTACGACACCTCGATACCATGCTGGAGCAGTGCGATTACTTTGTGCTGCTGTTGTCTCCTCAGTCTGCGGTGAGTGAAATGGTGACAGAGGAAGTCCGACGTGCCAGAGAGATGTATGACGATCACCCCAACCATAGACCCATGCTTTTGCCCGTGCTGGTTGGGTCTTTGCAACTGAACCACAATTTGCGCGGCTATTTGCATGGGTTTCAACAATGGGAATGGCACTCGTCTACGGATACACCATCGCTGCTCCGAGCCTTTCAAACGCTGCTAGCAGAGGGACATCCCCCGACTGCGGAATCAACCACGCAGGCGCTACCAACTCCCTTCACAGCGCTGGAAGATCCTGATGCGCCACCGCTACCTGTAGCAGAGCCAGAGTTACCGTGGGGTCAAGTCAACCTGGTTTCGGCATTTTATATTGAGCGATCGCCCGTGGAAACACGCTGCTACGAAACGATTGTCAAACCAGGAGCCTTGATTCGTATTAAAGCGCCCCGCCAAATGGGCAAAACCTCGCTGATGTCGCGCATTCTCTATCATGGTGAACAGCAAAACTATGTCACGCTGCCGCTGAGTTTTCAGCTTGCCGATCGCGCGGTTTTTGCCGATCTAGACAAGTTTTTGCGCTGGTTTTGCGCCAGTGTGGGGTTGGGGCTACAGTTACCCAACAAGCTGAAGGATTATTGGGACGATATTTTTGGCAGCAAAGTCAACTGCAAAGCCTACTTTGAGCAGTATCTTTTGCGAGAAATGGATAGCCCGTTGGTGTTAGGGCTAGATGAAGTCGATCGAGTGTTTGAGCATCGCCACATTGCCGAAGACTTTTTTGGACTCCTTCGAGCGTGGCACGAGGAAGCCAAAAACCGTGCTGTGTGGCAAAAGCTGCGCCTGGTCGTCGTGCATTCCACAGAAGTCTACGTGCCGCTGGACAATAACCAATCTCCATTTAACGTCGGGTTGCCGATCGAACTGCCAGAATTCAATCTTGAGCAGGTGCATGACCTGGCGACTCGTCATGGGTTGCACTGGGGAGAGTCCCAAAGCCAGCAGTTGATGACCCTTGTGGGAGGACATCCTTACCTGGTGCGCGTTGCTTTGTATCACATCGCTAAGCAGGATATGACGCTGGAACAGTTGCTTCGGCAGGCTCCTACCGAAGCGGGACCCTACAGTGACCACTTACGGCGACATCTGTGGAACCTGGAGCAGTATCCCGACATCGCCGCTGCGTTAGCCAAAACAGTAGCCACAACCGAGCCAGTGCGCCTGGAAGCATCCCAAGCCTTTAAGCTTCACAGTATGGGGTTGGTGCATCTCAACGGCAACAACGTCACGCTGCGCTATGAGCTGTATCGTCAGTATTTTCGCGATCGCTTGCTCAGCTAAGGGCAGTTGGCTTTTACTCTTTTCGGTTAGTTTGGTGCTTTGGCTGCAAACAGCAGAACGTTAGGTATGCCGTTAGTTTTCTTTCGTTGGCAGTTAGGCAAGAATGCTAAATAGTTAGGGACTACGTAATTTTGCTTAAGTTTTGAGGTCGATCGACTCAAGCTAAGGTGCTTGTCCATCACTCACTTAAAGTTTGTGTGAACCTCATTGGGCAGGTAAGCAGCCCGTTTGCCAGCGTTGATAGTCTAGAGACAAGTTGAGCATCTACATCCGCGTCATTTAGAGGCGATCAGTATCTGTACAGAGCGTTGCTTCTAAGCTTTATGAGATGAAGGTCAATGAGACGAGTCGCTAGGGAAATACAGGTGCTACTGGCAGCGATCGCGCTGAGTAGTGCGATCGGCGTTGATCAGGTACAAGCGCAAATTGTACCGAATCCGGGAGACACGGGTACGACTGTGTCACCTGTCGGCAACCGCTTTGATATTGGTGGCGGTAAGCTTTCGGGCGACAATGCGAACCTGTTCCACAGCCTGTCTCAGTTTGGTCTGACCCAGAGCCAAGTTGCGAACTTTCTTTCCAACCCCAGCACTCGCAACATTTTAGTGCGGGTTACAGGCGGTGAAGCCTCGCGGCTGGATGGGCTGATTCAAGTCAGCGGCAGTAATGCCAATCTATTTTTGATGAATCCGACTGGCATTGTGTTTGGTGCCAGCGCAACTCTGAATGTCTCTGGTTCCTTTATTGCCACAACTGCCAATGGCATTGGCTTTGGGGCTAATTGGTTTAATGCTTCCGGTACGAATAACTATGAGGCATTGGTTGGCAATCCCGGTAGCTATGCGTTTACGGTGGCGCAACCGGGTTCGATTATCAACGCTGGCTCTTTGACGGTGGGCACGGGGCAACAGTTGGCTCTGCTGGGCGGCACGGTTGTTAGTAGCGGTGGTTTGGCGGCTCCTGACGGGCAGATTATTGTGGCAGCGGTGCCGGGGCAAAGTATTGTGCGCCTCAGTCAGCCTGGAAGCGTGTTGAATTTAGAGATCCAGCGCCCGACCCCGACCGATCGCGTCGAAGCCTGGACGCTGCCCGTGCTCTCGCTCCCTCAATTGCTCACAGGTGGCAGCGGCAGCAACGCGACAGGGCTAACCGTTAACGCCAATGGGCAAGTGGCGTTAACGGGATCGGGAGTGCAAATCGCGCCTGGTGATGTTGCCGTACGGCAGGCAACCGCAGCGCCCGGTGGCACCTTATTCCGGGCAACTGGCAGCACTCTGGATGCGACTGCTTTCCTACAGATTCAACCGCTCGGTTCTAAGCCTGCTTCGCGAATAGTCACGCCGCCGCCTGATCAGGTATTGCCCACCTCACCAGTGCTTACGTCCCCACCACCGGATTCAACGCTGCCTGCAAGGCCTTCACCTGGTGGCAGGTTGGTGCTCCCACCTGACCCGATTTTGCCGCCGACTAACTTGATTGTGCCGCCGACTCGCTTCTTGCCACGACCATCCGTGAGGCAGCCAGTACCGCCAAATTCAACGCTGCCACCTGTTGCTTTGCCTAGCGTCACTGCACCGGATTGTGGTTCTGCCTGTCCTACACAAACTATTCCGTCATCGCAGCCAACCAGAACGCAGACAAGCGGTAATACTGGCAGCACACCGATCGTCAACTTCCAGTCACCCACTAACCAACCGAATCCGGTAGTGACGCTGTCTGATCCGCTGCCGCAATACTCAAGTCAATCAACAGCGAGCCAACCAAGTCAGGTTCAAATAAATTCAACTCAATCCAATGTTGTTCAGTCCAACGCTGTCCAGGTAAATTTCGTTCAACCAGGTGATTCTGTTTTACCCATAGGCGTTCCTGATCAAAACTTATCGAACGGTGCGATCGACGCTGTGAATCAGGAATCTGCTGTAGCACTTCGCCTTGAAGCACTCAAAAAGTACCTTCAAAAGCGCTGGAAAGCCACACCGCAATTGAGTTCAAAACTGCAATACACGTTGTTCTTAGATGGCAAAGGCGCGATTCAGCAAGTTGTACCTGTGGGGCAAGAAGCTGCAACTTACCTCGCTGATCTAAAGCTCCCCTCTGTCGGTCAGGCAAACGCACGACCAGCAGCGCAAGGTCTTGAAGTAACCGTCAGATTAAGTCCAGATGGTACGGTAGAAGTGATCCCGAACTCGCTGACGCTGAGAAATTGAAGCGGTTAGGAGTAGGGTGAGAGGGATAAGGTGCTGGCGATCGCACTTTCTTGAGCGCAGGAAGAGGGCATCACGATCGAGAAGCGATAATGGTGGCAACAGCAGAGTTGAGCTATGAATATCAGGTTGGCGGTAGCTTACCGCTGAACGCGCCGAGCTATGTCAAGCGGCAAGCCGATCGTGACCTGTATGAAGGCTTAAAAGCGGGCGAATTTTGCTATGTCCTCAATTCGCGACAGTTGGGTAAATCGAGTCTGCGGATTCAAACGATGCGGCGGCTACAGGCAGAAGGCGTGATCTGCGCCGCAATCGACGTGTCTGGCATTGGCAACCGTAACGTTAGCCCAGAGCAGTGGTATGCCGGGGTTGCCTACGCGCTAGAAAGCAGCCTGGATCTGGCTCATCCCATTAATCTGCGGCTTTGGTGGCGAGAACATGCCTTTCTGCCACCCGTACAGCGCTTGGGCAAATTTTTAGAAGATGTGTTGCTGGCAGATAGCGATCGCTCACTCGCCATTTTCATTGATGAAATCGACAGTGTGCTCAGCCTGGATTTTTTGATCGATGACTTTTTTGCGCTCATTCGCACCTGCTACAACAAGCGTGCCGATCGCCCAGAATACCAGCGCCTTACCTTTGCGCTCTTGGGCGTGGCGACCCCCTCGGATTTGATTCAGGACAAAAGCCGGACTCCGTTCAACATCGGCAAAGCCATTTCCCTCAGTGGGTTTCAGTTGGACGAGGCACAACCGCTGCTGGAAGGGCTGCGATCGACCGCCACCAATCCCCAAGCGATGCTGCGCGAGGTGCTGGCATGGACAGGTGGACAGCCGTTTTTGACCCAGAAGTTGTGTAAGTTGATTCATAGCACTTCGGTTGTCGTTGATCCGGGGCAAGAGGCGCGTTGGATCGAGCAACTGGTGCAAACGCACATCATTAGCAACTGGGAATCGCAGGATGAACCACCGCATTTAAAGACGATTCGCGATCGTCTGCTGCGGAACCCACAGCGCACTAATCGCATCCTGGGCTGTTATCAGAAAATTCTACGGCGGCAAAAGCTCTCGGCTGATGACGGCTCTGAACGCATGGAGTTGAAGCTGTCTGGCATCGTGGCAGAGCAGCAGGGCACTCTCACTATCTGCAACCGCATTTATGCCTCTATCTTTAACCAGGAGTGGGTCAATGCAATCCTCGCCAGCCATCGCCCCTATGCTGATGCGCTGGATGCCTGGATGGGTTCCAACTGTCAGGATGCCGCTCACTTACTGCGCGGTGCAGCACTTCAAAATGCACAACGGTGGGCAGTAGACAAAAGCTTGAGTGATGCCGATTACCAATTTCTGGTGGCGAGTCAGGCGTTAGACAAGCAAATTGCTCTGGAAGCGGAAAAACAGGTCACAAGGCTGCTGGCAGATGCTCAAAAGCAAGCCAGACGCACCATCCACAAGGGCTTTGTCATCCTGGCGGGCACGCTGACGCTGGCGATCGCGTCGGGTTTTTTAGCCTCTAAAGCCAACCAAAAAATGATGGCAACGCAAGGCGAGCTTAAGAGCGCTGAGCAGAAGCTTCAGGTAACAACCGCTAGTATGCGCTTTGCCGAAGCGAAAGCCAAAATTGCTGAGCAATCCCAACGGCAGACCCGACAGACGATGATGGCAACCCGAGCCGACCTGGAAACCTTACAGACCTACCTTCTGGAGGCACGCAAACGGGTAGCCTTTGCTCAGAACGATGCTCAAACAGCCGAAGCAAAAACCTTGAGTGCAGAGCAAATTCGACAGCAAGCGCAACGGCAAGCGTTAAGTGTTCAAACCAGCTTGGTAACGACCACCACTAGCCTCAAAATCAAAAGCCTCGAAGCGTCTGCCCTCGATACTTTACAGCAGTTTCAAGCGAACCAGATTAGCGAAATTGAGGCGCTTATTGTCGCCATGCAGGCAGGGCGATCACTGACGACGATCGCAAGCAACCCCTCACAGACCTATCCAATCACCAGCCCACTGCTAGCTCTCCAAATTATTTTGGGCAGTATGCATGAACGCAATCAAATCAACCTTGGGCAAGGCTGGATTGCAGATGTCAACTTCAGTCCCGCTGGCGCGTTGATTGCGGCGGCAGGTGAAGATGGCACTGTCCGTCTCTCTGATTTAGCGGGCAAACAGCTCACCCAATTTAGAGGGCACAGTGGGCGCATCTTGAGCGTTACCTTCAGCCCTGACGGTCAGTCGATCGCCACCGCTGGCGAAGATGGCACTGCCCGTCTGTGGACGCTTACAGGCAAACCGCTCATGCAGTTCAAGGGGCATAAAGGACGAGTGCTAGGCGTGACCTTTAGCCCCGACAGCAAGCTACTGGCGACGGCTGGTGAAGACGGCACCGCTCGGCTTTGGTCTCGCAATGGTACGCTGCTGGCTCAGCTCAACGGTCATCAAGGGTGGATTTCTAATCTTAGCTTCAGCCCCAAAGGTCCCTACTTAGCGACGGTAGGGCTGGATGGCACAACTCGCCTGTGGAACTTTCAAGGCAAGCAGCTTGTGCAACTAAATGGGCACCAGGGCAGAGTACTAAGCGTTAGTTTTAGTCATGATGGACAGTATCTTGCCACGTCTGGCTCCGACGATGCGGTACAGCTTTGGGATTTGTCCGATCCGCAGCGGATTCAGGGCAAAAGCCAGTGGAAGACCCATCAGGGACGGGCATTAGGCGTTAGCTTCAGTCCGAATGGGCAGCGCCTTGCGACGGCAGGGGCAGATGGCACCATTCGACTATGGACGCTCACCGGGCAACCTCTGACCGTCCTTAAACGGCATCGTGGTCCCGTTGGCAACGTGGGTTTTAGCCCCAATGGGAACCTGCTCGTGACATCGGGTGATGACGGCTCTGTGCGCTTTTGGGATGTGTCAAGGCAACAGTCCGCACAAACAAAGGCGTTTGGCGAGTCGTCCGCTGGCGGAGCGTCAGCAGTCAGCGGTGTGGGCTTTAGTCGAGACAAAACACGGGTGGCAATCGCTCGCGAAACGGGTACCATTCAGCTTTGGGATCTGTCTGGGCAGCAGCTAGCGGCATTCCAAAGTTCGCAGCATCTCATCAGAGGTATTAGCTTCAGCCCCGATGCCCAACAGCTTGCCACCGCTGACGATGATGGCACTGTGCAGGTTTCGGCTATCTCTGGTCAGCCCATTGCACGATGGCAAAGCGCTCAAGGCAGAATTTTGAGTCTCGACTTCAGCCCCAACGGCAAACAGATCATGACTGTTGGCGTTGATGGCTCATCCGGCACCGCCAAACTGTGGGATGTTTCTGGCAAGCTGCTAACTCAACTGAGTGGACGGCATCGCTGGTTGGTCAACACCAGTTTTAGCCCCGATGGTGAGACGATCGCGACAGCGGGTGAGGACGGTACCGCTCGCTTATGGGATCGATCTGGTAAGCAACTTGGGCAACTGCAAGGGCATTCCAGTTGGATTTTGCGTGTCAGCTTCAGCCCCGATGGGACAAAGCTTGCCACGGCTGGCGAAGACGGCACTGCGCGTTTGTGGGATCGCTCTGGTAAGCAGCTCGCACAACTGAATGGTCACTGGGGCAGCGTGGTGGGCATTGAGTTTAGCCCGGATGGTCAACAGCTTGCCACGGCTGGCGAAGATGGCACTGCGCGTTTGTGGGATTTGTCCGGTCGGCAACTGGCACAATTTGACGCTAGCCCAGCTCAACTGCGAGGTATCGAGTTTAGCCATGATGGTCGGTTTCTGGTCACCGTGAGCGAAACGGGCAAAACGCAACTGTGGCACCTTGCTAAATTAGACGAACTGCTCACTCAAGGGTGTAATTGGCTCCAAGAATACCTTGCCAGCCATCCTCAGGCAGCCCAAAGTCGAGAAATCTGCCATCGTTAACGGCAGCTTGTTTAGCCAATAGAGGCGATCGCAAGCTTCTTGAAAGCTTTACACTCCTTGAAGCCAGCTTGTCTGCTTAAAAGCGCCAGACTGAGACAATCAGACAAAGGTGTCATCTCAGCCCCGTCTTTCTGGATTCAGTAGAGTGGACTGTGGGAGAACGGCTTGACGACCCTGACACAGAGTGCCGTGAAACCTTTAGGGCATCGGTATGAGTCAGCAACACTGCCATCGCAACACTGCAACGTATGAAGACAACCATTCCGCTTCACTGGCTGGCGCTTAACTTCTTGTGGTATGTACTGGTCGGCTTCTTACTCGCCTACACGCCATCCTGGGTGCAGACCATTGTCTTGCCGATCGCCTTTGCACTCACCCTGGCGAAGCTCTTCATTCTGACACCAGTCATTACTTGGACGTTAAGCAGTGGCTTAGCCGGTGGACTGGCTGGTGCCTTTGCTGGGAGCGTCTTGGGCATTCCAGAGGGACAACTGGCAACTGCCTTCGCGATGGTTGTCTTTTTGGGTTGGACGGTGCCTGGGGTTGCCAGCCTGGCGATCGCCGGAGCCATTAGCGTCGCTGCCGCGTTGCTCTGGGCAAAGACCATGAGCCTACTGAGCCTCTTGGGTGTCGCCAGCATTGGAACGATCGCGGGCATTTTTGCGGTGACCTTGCCTGAAGCCGTCACAGGCGCGAGAAATGATTTATTCCGAACGTTTGGTAAGACCTACACGTTTTTTATTCTCAGCGGTGTCTCGTTGTTTGGCTTAGCTTTGGGACGGTGGGGCAACCAAATCTTTTCGTAGCGTGTCACCGTTAGGGTAGAGGTCTCCAGCGCTTTCGCATGTGTAGCAGTAGACAGATGGGTTAGGACGGGGTGCAGGGGCTTCGGCGTGAGCGCTCAGTCGAACGGTGGAACCCCTGGCTGGGGCAACGCCCCCACACACACTTTAATCCCCATGTCCTAAACGTTGTGACGATCGCTGTACCTGGTAAAAACAACAAATGCCCAACCTATATAGAATAATCAGTTCGCCAACGCATTGGCTGACCTGATCACTCCTCCAGATTGGGCATGAGCTTAATGCAATCGGAGCGGCGAGATTCGAACTCACGACCCCTACTACCCCAAAGTAGTGCGCTACCAAGCTGCGCTACGCCCCGATGTGCTGTATCAGTATAGCACAAACGAGTTAGCTGCCCTTAGCCCCTCACGTGACTTCCTTAACAGCGGCTTGAGCCTCCTGGCGCAGCCCAACAGCAATGCGAAAGAGTTCCTGCCCCGTATGCAGATAGTAATCATCATAATTAAGCGTAAAAAACTTTAGCTGCTCAATGCCATCATCCACCTGATTGAGGCAGTAGTAGAGATGGGCTGCAACGCCAGCTAGACTTTTAGGGTTAGGGAGCGAGTGAAAAATCGTCTCAGCACGACTATGGCGATCGCGGCAGTCCTCAAGGTACTCTTGAAAGTCCGCCATCAACTCATCGTCAAAGGGATCAGCAGCTAGTTGGTCAATCTGCTCTTTCAAGGGTTTGAGAATTTGCAACAGCAAGTTGCTGACAGGTGAGTAGACCTGCGTCAACCACTGTTGCAGATGCTCATCCGCCTGTTGGGCTGTTTGCTGTTGCTTACGATGGTGCGCTTGAGACGTAGCAGTGCGTTGCTGTCGATTACCTCTTCCGGCTGAAAACCCAGACGCTTCTAGCTGTGTGAGGTACTGTAGCTGCTGGTCGTAAGATTGACGATTTTCAGGATCACCCAGGACTTCGTAAGCGGCGTTTACCCTGGCAATCTTCTCGTGGTTAGCAGTTTCACGGTTGCTATCAGGGTGAAATTGCTTTGCTAACTGACGATATGCCTGTTTAATTTCAGCCTGCGTTGCTGTAGGGGTAATGTTTAAGGTGCGGTAGTGGTCAGACCTCATGCTTCTTCTTCAGCGTTACCTTCCAAGCATAGCGGGCAAATTTAGCTCAGAGTCCTGGAAGAGGGGCGTACTCAAATAGCGCTCACCAAAGCTTGGTTGAATCATCACAATGAGCTTCCCTGCATAAGCAGGACGACGACCGACCTGAATCGCCGCATAAAGTGCAGCGCCACTGGAAATGCCAGAGAGTAACCCTTCTTCACGCGCTAACCGCCGCCCATAGGCGATCGCGTCATCATCGGTAACGGTGATCACTTCATCAATCAAATTCACCTTTAGCACTTGGGGCACAAAGCCAGCACCAATGCCCTGAATTTTGTGCGCACCGGGACGACCACCTGACAGGATCGGACTGTTCGCCGGTTCAACCGCGATCGCCTGGAACTCTGGCTTGCGCGACTTGATGACCTCTGCGACTCCAGTAATAGTGCCACCTGTGCCCACACCCGCAATCACGGCATCAATCTGACCATCGGTATCTGCCCAAAGCTCTTCTGCCGTGGTTTGCCGATGGATTTGAGGATTGGCTGGATTGCGAAACTGTTGCAGCATATACGCATTCGGTAGCGTATCCACAATTTTCTGTGCCCGCTGAATGCAGCCGCTCATGCCTTCGATGCCCGGTGTCAACTCTAGCTGAGCACCATAGGCACGGAGCATTGCCCGCCGTTCAGAACTCATCGTCTCTGGCATCGTCAAAATCAGACGATAGCCTCTTGCGGCGGCTACCATTGCCAGGGCAATCCCCGTGTTGCCAGACGTTGGCTCTACCAGCACGGTTTTGCCGGGTGTAATCAGCCCGTCTTTTTCGGCTGCATCAATCATGCTAATGCCGATACGGTCTTTGACAGACGCAGAGGGATTCATGCTTTCCAGCTTGACGAGGATTTGCGCTACGCACCCGTCCGCTTGAGGAATCCGGTTCAACTGCACCAGGGGGGTACGTCCAATGAGTTCGGTGATGTTGTGAGCTACACGCATAGGTCTAGATATAGTACATAATGTCAAGTTGTCGTCTGGCGTTACATTTTTCACGGAGGTCTTGCAATGTGCAACGCTGCAAGACCTCGTTGGCAGCCTGATGGGTCTCTTGCCAGACATCCCAAATGACAGCGCTCTCTACCGTTTTGGGTACAACATGGGAGTCGGCGGACTGCACATCAGACCCCTCTAAACAGTGCATCACTTCCAGTAGATTAATTTTCCAGGGTTCACGGGCTAAAATGTAGCCCCCTTTTGCCCCCCGCTGCGATCGTACCAGACCACACCGTCTGAGTGTCGCTAACAACTGCTCTAGGTAGCGGTCAGGGATTTGCTGCTGAGCGGCAATTTGACGAATCTGTAGCGGCTCACCGCTAGCGTAATGAGCGACTAACTCAATGAGCGCCAGGATTGCATACTCAGTCTTACTGGAGATTTCCACAGGCAGAAGCGAATGAACAGCAGATCAAAGCAGGATCTACTGACGATTATACTACGGTTTCTCACTAGGGTTTAATAGGTTGAAAAACAAAACAAGCCCTGCGATCGCAGGGCTTGTCTCAGTGATCAAGACAATCTCAGGAGAGACTAGCTGTCGATCGGGCTAGAACGTGAAGGTCGTTCGTACAACCCCAACAAAAACGTCTGCATTGGAGTTGCTGCCAGGAATACCAGCGTTTTGGTTGACGCTGGGCAGGTAGATGACTCCTGGAGTAACCGAAATATTGTCCGTGAGTTGGTACTTGTAAAAGACTTCAAAATGATAAGCGAAGTCTTGGCTTCTGCTAGCGAAGGCTGGACTCAGGTTAACACCTGCAAAGTCAGTGCCTCGCAACGTCGGTTCTGCACCCGCAACTAAGCCCAGAAAGTTGCCTTTTTTACCCAAATCTGGGAAGCCAACCGCAACTGCAAAGTTCCAAATGTCAGCGCTGCCCAGACCAATGATATTCGCGTCGCTGTAGCCAACCCAACCGTTGACAACAAAGCTAGAAGCGGGACGGAAAGAGGCTTCAACCCCAAACGAGTTGCTTTCAACGGGGAACGATCGTCCCCGCAAGAGCGAATTATTGTTCAGGTTAGCAAACGTCGTGCCTGTACCACCCAGGTTGAAATTATTACCAGCGTTTAAAGCGGCGTTATTTCTCTCGTAGCCACGCACATAGGTCAAACCAAGCTTAAAGCCGCCTGTGTTGAAAACCAATTGTGCTAGCGCTGAGTAGTTGCCAGCAAAGACCCCACCATCGGCTCCAGGATTGCTGGCAGTATTGGAAAGATAACCTAGATCAAGCTTAAAGTTATCGCTGAACTTGTAGTTAACACCAATTCCAGCGCCCAGGGGTCCAATGCGATAGATGGGGTTGCGCTCGGCAAAACGAGAGAGCGCATTTTGACCGCCGCCATTGCCTTCAAAGAAGGGGTTGATGGTATCAGCGTAATAGTGATGCAAGCCGCCATTGGCGAAGACACTAGCGGTTAGATTGCTGCCGATCGGGAAGCGGTAGTCGAGAACATCGATAAAGACACTATTGCCGCCGTTGTTTGAATCTGTAATTGTGCCGTCAGCCGCAGGGTTACCACCGTCATAGGGAAGGTTCGCTTCGTTGGTGCGCTGGTAGTTGTTCTGCGCGTTGGGAATGGTGGGATTGCTGAGCAGTCGGGTCGCATTACCCGCTTGAAGCCGTACTCTCAAGCGATCTTTGCCTGTAAAGCTCGTCAGCAAGTTAAGGCGAACGCGATCGCTAAAAACAGTATTGGTGCCGCCCTGTCTGGGGAAATCACCAAAGGCATCGGCGACCGTGAAAATGACCTCACCTACCAGCTTGGTCGTAGTCGAAAACTGCTGCTTCTGTAAGGTTGCTGTCCGCGCTTCTAGCGCATCCACACGTCCACGTAGGGTTGCCAGCTCAGCCGCAAACTCCTCTTGCAGTTGTTGCAAAGCCGTGAGGTCTTCTTTTTTAACGAAATCAGCCGTCCCTGCTGCAATTAACTCGTTGACGCGATCCAGGCAAGCGTTCAAACCAGCCGCAAATTCGTAGCGGGTCAGCGCTCGATTGCCACGATACGTCTTGTCGGGATAGCCCACAATACAGCCATAGCGTTCTACGAGCGACTGCAACGCCTGAAATGCCCAGTCAGTGGGTCTCACATCCGATAGCTGCGAAACGGAAGTCACTTGACTCGCTCCATTGGCAGGAACAGTACCTTCTGTGCCGTAAACAGTCACCTGACTCAGAGGAGCCGTTGAAACAGGCTGTGATGATACCGCCGAAGCATCGGCTACGATCGCCGGACTTGCCAGAAGCAACGGCGTTGAAGTCTCTAGCCCAGCAGGCAGG
>JACMKO010000302.1 GCA_014380065.1 Leptolyngbya sp. ES-bin-22
TCACGGACAACGCATGCGGCTGGTGCCTTCCGAGTTAACGTCTGCCGATCAGGTTGAAGCCTTTGCCAGCGATGGCGCATCTAAACCTGTAGCAAAGCCTACGGAAATGACCCTTGCATATAAAGGGCTAGATAGTGCGCTGATGGAGTCGCGCCTTTACTTTGCCCATCAGCATCCCGATATCCTTAAAGGCTCTACGGCTGTTTGGCAGTTGACGATCGAATCTCACGAAACGCTGAAGCTGGGTTATCGCCTGCAAATGTTCAACAACAGCAGTCCCATTTCCGTTGTTAGTGCTCCTGTAACGCTCTCTCAGGCAAAAGCGGCTGAACTGATGGAGGAGCAAACCTGGCGGCAGCAGGTCACGCGGATTCGATCGGACAAAAATACTTTCAACCAGATCATCGAACGGGCAGAGCAAGATATTTACTTGCTGCGTCAATCCTTTGGGAAAGGCAAAGCGCTTTCGGCTGGGGTGCCCTGGTTCTCGACGCTGTTTGGGCGCGATTCCATTATTGCTGCGTCTCAGATACTAATGCTCGATCCACAAATCGCCCGCGAAACGCTGACCATCTTGGCGCAGTACCAGGGTAAAAATGACGACGAATGGCGCGACGAGCAACCGGGCAAAATTCTGCATGAAATTCGCTTTGGTGAGATGGCGCGCTGCCACGAGATTCCCCATACGCCCTACTACGGCACGGTCGATGCGACTCCTCTCTGGCTGATGCTTTACGCCGAGTACTTCGCCTGGACTGCCGATCGCGAAACCCTCGATCAGTTATGGTCGAATGCGCTGGCGGCAATGGACTGGATCGATCGCAACTGCAAAGAAACAGGCTATCTCAGCTACTTCCGCACCTCTAAACGTGGCTTGGCAAACCAGGGTTGGAAAGACTCTGGCAATTGCATCATTAACCGACGTGGGCAACTGGCAGACGGTGCGATCGCCCTGTGTGAGGTGCAAGCATACGTTTATGCCGCTAAAATTCGCCTGGGACAAATCGCCCGTATGAAGAAGCGTATTGACCTTGCCGATCGCTGGGAAGAGGAAGCCAGAGATCTCAAAACCCGCTTCAACCAGGACTTTTGGCTGGAAGATCAGGACTTCTGCGCGCTAGCGTTGGATGGTGAAGGCAAGCCTGTAGACAGCATCACGTCTAACCCCGGACATTGCCTCAACCTGGGCATTTTCACGCCCGAAAAAGCCTACAGCGTTGCCGAACGTCTGCGAGCACCCGATATGTTCAACGGTTGGGGCATCCGCACCCTGAGCAGCCTGTCTCCGGCTTACAACCCAATGGGCTACCACATCGGCTCTGTGTGGCCCCACGATAACGCCATGACGGCGATCGGGCTGCGATCGCTCGGTCTTATTGATCAGGCGCTTGAAGTTGCCAAAGGCATCCTGGATATGACCAAGCGTCAGCCGTATCAGCGTCCTCCGGAGCTATTCTGTGGCTACGAGCGCACCGACGACAATGATCCCGTCCAATATCCGGTTGCCTGTTCACCCCAGGCATGGGCAACCGGCAGCGTCTTTCAACTGATTCAGATGATTGTCAATCTCGTTCCCGACGCACCCGGCAACTACCTCCGCATCATTGATCCTGCCCTGCCGGAATCGATCAACTACCTTTCCCTCCAGAATCTCCGTGTGGGTCCCACGTTGCTCGATCTGGAGTTTGAGCGATCGGGTTCCAGTACCGCCTGCCGGGTCTCTAAAAAACGCGGCAATTTACGAGTCGTGATTGAAGCCTAGCGGCTTTAAACCAACTGACTGCAAGCTTAGTTGAGTGAAGGCTTTCGCTCAACTAAGCTCCTACAGAGTTTCTCCGTTCTGACTCCTGACTACCAATTTACTTTTACTAACCTTTAGGCAATCACAATACCAAAAACAATCTTTTTGGTTAAAAAGTACTAGACAGGTCGCAATTTTGGTGGTACAAGTGTTCTAAGTACAAGCGATCGTTTAATTACTGCTATGGAAACCCTTACTGAAGCCCAACAAGAGCTTTATGACTGGCTGATGGGCTACATCCGTGAGAACCAGCATTCGCCTTCAATTCGGCAGATGATGAAGGCGATGGGTCTGAAGTCTCCAGCCCCCGTCCAAAGTCGACTGGAACACTTGAGAACAAAAGGCTACATCGATTGGAATGAGGGTAAAGCTCGGACGATTCGTCTCACTCAGGCATCCTCTCCGGGTGTACCGATTCGCGGCGCGATCGCGGCTGGTGGCTTAGTCGAGACCTTTCAGGATACCGAAGTAGAACACCTCGATTTCTCTAACCTGCTTCTAGATCCCCGGTTTTTTGCGCTGCGGGTGCGAGGGCATAGCATGATCGATGCGCTCATTGACGATGGCGATGTGGTCATCTTGCAGCCTGTACCTGACCCTAAATCGTTGAAAAATGGCACGATCGTTGCCGCTAGGGTGGAAGGGCAAACGACGCTAAAGTACTTCCATCGCAAAGGTGCCAAGGTCGTGCTGCAACCAGGCAATCCTGATGCCGAAACCTACCCGCCGATTGAAGTATCTGCAAAGGATATTGATGTTCAAGGTAGTTTGGTCGGCGTTTGGCGAACGAGACTGTAAACACATTGAGGTTGAACACTCTTGCTCAAGCTTTGGTGGCAGTTAGAGAATACAGGAAAGCAGTCTTGGCTATGGCATGATGGCTGAATGCTAGATGCACTGCTCCATTCGATACGTTTCCTGACCAAGCCGTGAAAGCCTTCCAATCGTTCTTGAACGTTTTTCAAAGCCGCAAGATGGCGGCGATCTTACTGCTGGGCTTTGCGTCTGGGCTGCCGTTTGCGCTGACGGATGATGCCTTCCGCGCCTGGATGACCAAGGTAGGGCTGGATCTCAGCACGATCGGTTGGTTTAGTTTGGTCAGCCTGCCCTATTCGCTCAAGTTTATTTGGTCGCCACTGCTCGATCGCTTCGTACCACCTTTTTTAGGGCGTAGACGTGGCTGGATGGTGCTGGC
This sequence comes from Leptolyngbya sp. ES-bin-22, assembly GCA_014380065.1. Classification (GTDB taxonomy): domain Bacteria; phylum Cyanobacteriota; class Cyanobacteriia; order Leptolyngbyales; family Leptolyngbyaceae; genus Stenomitos. The sequence goes on from JACMKO010000302.1 coordinate 2,997, forward strand.
ACAAGTAGGACTGATTGCGGCAATTGTGGCGATTGCGCTGCAAATGGGCGTGATTGCGTCACTGGAGACACAGCAGCGATCGTTCAATTTACAACTGCTGGCGCTAACGGCTTTGGGCATTGGTCTTTTGAGCGCTACGCAGGATATTGCGATCGATGCGTATCGTGCCGATGTAGTGACTCAGCAAGAGGTTGGGGCAGGTGCATCCATGACCATTTTGGGCTATCGGATTGCCCTTTTGCTCACGGGTTGGATTGCCTTTAACCTTGCCGATCGCATTACCTGGCCCTGGGTCTATGGCTTCATGGCACTACTGATGGGCGCGGGGCTGCTGACTTCTTTCTGGGCACCAGAACCAGTGGAGCGCGATCTGCCACCCGAATCGCTACGACAAGCAGTTGTGCTGCCTTTCCTGGAGTTTTTTCGTCGTCTGGGCTGGCAGCAAGCCCTGTTTACACTCATCTTCATCATTTTGTTCAAGCTGGGCGATGCGATGGTCGCTAAAATGGCAGTCCCATTTCTTGGAGGCAGGGGGCTTGGTTTTGCAGATGCTGATATTGGTAATATTCGGCAGGGGATGGGGTTAGTCGCCACGATCGTCGGCGCTCTCGCTGGGGGCGCTGTGCTGAGCAAAATTGGTATCAATCGATCACTGTGGATTTTTGGTGCCCTGCAAGCTGTCAGTAATTTGGGCTATTACCTTCTCGCAGTAGCAGGTAAAAATTTCCCGGCAATGGTCGTTGCCATTAATGTGGAGAACTTCTGTGGTGGGCTGGGTACGGCTGGCTTTCTGGGCTTTCTGATGAGCCTTTGTAATCCCCGCTTCTCGGCAACGCAGTTTGCGCTCCTGTCCAGTTTGATGGCAGTGGGTAGAGATTTGATGGCGGGTCCCGCAAGTGGCGAGTTGGCGCAACGGCTCCAACCCTTCATCCAGTCAAATCCGACGCTATTGGGCAATGCTTATCTGGCAGGAGCAACGCAGCAAGGTTGGGCGCTATTCTTTCTGATGACTCTAGTAGCAGCGTTGCCAGGTCTTTTGCTGCTGCCCCTGTTTGCCCCGTGGAATGGTAAACCGCGATCGTATTTTGCAAATTTTCATGATGAGAATTAACGATGTCGCGTTACGATAAAAGAAGCAGAACTTCACAAATCTTGAGTGAAGTCTCATAGTTTTCTACCTGAATTAAATACTATTCATACGGCTACTTCCATGTCATTCTTCAGGCAGTACATCGCTCCTCTCTTTATCTTCCTTATCTTTTTTGTCGCCTTAGCAGCCGTTAGCGCTCGTATTTTTTTGCCGTCCGATATGGCGGCTCCTGCCCCTGTTGGCGTTAGCCTTCAAAAGACGAGTGTGCCTAACGCCGAATCCCTTGCAGGCTTGCCTCCAGCGCTTGCGGCTTTGGTAAAAGGCTTGCCTGATGATCCGGCTTTATTGCAATAACCGCAGTCTCAATCGCTGCGAGAGCAACTGCGGTAAGCAGCGAATGTGTGACGAGCGCCATCCCCCTGAAAAGGCTACCTTAGCGATTGGATTGGCATTGCCGTGTTGAGCCGAATGCCTGCTGGTTATATGCTGCGACTGGGTTCTGGGCTTGATCGCGCTCTGCTGATTAAGTTTATGCATCGGACGTATCAAGAGCGAGACGCAGCAGATGTTTGCGTTCATCTGGCGCAAACGGTCGAACAATACTTATCGAGCGAGACACCGCTTTGGTGGGTCACGCCAGCGCCTGAAGCTGACTCGGAAGCCCCGTACACCCTGTCTTCAGATCGATCGCCCCAACCCATTGCCTGTCTCTGGCTAGGCACTGCGATCGATCAGCGGCAGGGCGATCGCCATACTCACATTTTTTTACTCCACGTACTCCCAGAACATCGGCGCAAAGGCATCGGCAGAGCGTTAATGTACCATGCTGAAGCTTGGGCAAAGACTAGAGGTGAGCGTCAAATCGGGCTGCAGGTGTTTCAATCAAATCAAGCGGCGCTTAACCTGTATCAAAGTTTAGGCTTTCAAACGCAGTCGCTGTGGATGGTGAAGCCGTTACCGTAAAGGGAGGCGCGGTAGGCGGTAGAAACTGAAAGCAGGAAGCAGAAGGGAAAAACAAAGGCTGAGCTAACTTAAACTTTTCTTACTCGATCAGTCCTTGCAGCAGCGAGGCTGCAAGGGCTTTGGTGAGGGCTTGAGCGGTTTGTTTATCAGTGCCCTGTTGATCATCGGCAGCGTACAGTGGGGAGCTAATCGTGATTGCGACGTGCGATCGCCAGACTGGAGCAGGGTAATAGCCAATGACAATCGGCACAATTGGCATATGCAGCGGCTCTGATGCCGACGCTTCTGCTTGAAGAACCAGGCGCGCTAAACCGGGCTTAAGTGGGCGGACGGGCTAATCGCGAACGATGCCGCCTTCTGGGAACAGCATGAGCTTTTTTCGGGCTTGTAATCGCTCGATCGCGTAGCGAAAACTGGCAATTTTAGGGTGGTTCACATCGATTGGAAAGGCACCTAGCCGCTGCAAGAACCACCCTTGCAACCCAGAGAACTGATTCGCATTGGATAAACCAGAGTGGCTCTACACTCAGCAGTGCCAGCACAACAGGGTCTCAGCGGCTGTAGTGCTTCGGTGCCAGCACAGCGGGTCCCTGTGTGGGTAGATGCTTGCTGCCGTGAATCACGATCGAGCCAAAGAAAAAGCCTAAAAGCAACCGATGCATGGGTAACAGCAGCCAGCAAAGCCAGGGCACAACCGAAGTTCGATCGCCGATACCAGGTACAGCTCGCTGAAGCGACATAGCAACCTGAGCACTAAGTAGTGAACATCGTCAAATCAACCTAACTCGTAGCTGCCAGTCGATCGTGGTCTGCCGAAACCTTCACCGATCCTTAGAAAGGACGGTGCCGCCTCTCATGGCTAACAACTAATAACCAACAGCTGATCTCATTAGGGATCACTCAACGTTCTCACCGTCAGCACCTGGGGCGGGGTTGAATCCGGTGGATAGAGGAAGTCTAGCTGGACAAGGCGACGATCGCCCTTTGGCATTGCCAGCGAAAGCAAGGGTGCGCCCTCTTGCCCCCGCTGTAAGATTAGGTGAATATAGCGGGTTTGGGGTGCGCCACGATCGTCGGTATAGCGCAACCGCACAGGTCCCCGAAAGAAAATTCGCTCCTCTGGGGGCGAAAAAAACAGTAGCCCACCTTTTGCTTTATCTTCCTTTAAGGGCGCTTGGATTGCCAACGTGACCGTTTGTCGCTGCCCAGTGCCATTGTGCAGGGGTAACGTCAGGCTGTACTGCACGCCATAGTTCCCGTGAGCTTGATATGCCGTATCCGCATAGCGTGCCAGCAAAGAGGCGCTCTGAATTTGCCCTGTCCCAAACGTGCCTTGATAAAGTGTGCTAAATCCGTAGGAAAATGCACGACCCCGTTTAGGAATGCTTAGAGAATCAGCTTTGGGGTTATCGGTCAAGTTTGCCTTCCACTCAGACCCCACCGCCACACCCGCCACACGTCCATACACAACGCGGGCATAATCCTTCAAGCGATCGATCGGCGTGGGCGGGATGTCACGCGGTCCTGCCAAACCACCATTCACTAGCAAGTTTTGCCATTCCTCCAAACTGGGGCTACGTTCTGTCTTATCAGGATTGAGCGGCGCGAACATGGCTAAACTTGCGATGTATACGGGGCCATTACTCCGTAGCCGCAGCAGAGTCGAGCGACCGTTTGACGAAGGCGCAACATTGCCAGCCGGGATCGGCAGGTTCATTAACATCCAGCTTTGACGTGGTGGCACGACCATGACAGCAGGCCAATTCCCTTGTCTGCGCCCACGTAGCACATCATTGACGATGCGGCTCCCCGGTCCTGCATAGACTCTGCCTGTGGGGTCATCGACATAAGAGGGCAAATCGACAAACAGCGCATCGGGGCGCGTGAGATAGCTTGCGCCCTGTAGAATGTCGATCGTCACAGGCTGATACGTTGGGTTATAGACCAGCACGCCTTGAAAGAGCGTGCGCGGATCGTTGAAGCCTCTTGTTCTTGAAATATGGTGAGAGAACAAGTCGAACCGACCCTGAAACGGAAAGTTTAGATGCGCGGCTGCTACTGCCTTGCCCTCTGGCGGAAAGGTAGAGAGCAAAATTCCGTCCGTCTGCACTAGCTCTGGGCTGTTACTATTAAAAACCGGGACGGTGTCAAGCTGCCCTGGCAAGCGACGAAGCTCTTGAGGGTCAAACATCTCTTGACGTGGCAGTAGCTCCTGAGGTAGAAGTCGTTGCTCTTGATACGGAACGATTTCCTGTGGCGGCGGCACTTTTGGAGGTGCCGTTGGCGGTGAAGGGGAAGGCAGAGGAAATGGAGCCGCGATCGTCTGTGCAAGGGTGAAAAACGATAACAATGAGAACATCAGCAAAACCGAAAGAATCCTACAGCAAAGGTATTAACTGGCAAAGTCTTTGCTAACAGATTTACCAGACGGGCTTGAAGAACCCGAATGCGAACTGCTCGCCAGGTTAAAGAGCAGAGTGTGACAGCACCAGCACGAGGGCACTACTCGGCGAGAATCAAGAGACTTCAGGTAGAAAAATGACACGATCAAGGCATGTGCTGTCACCTTTAGGTCTTACATCCAGAACATTGACCAGGAGTCGCTAATCATGAGCTAGGTTTAACACCGTTATTGATGATTACACCCATCAGAGACTAGCGTCAGGAGCTTTAACAGTTTCTCGTTAACCGTGAATCCTGACAAGCGATCGTCCACCCTGAACAGAATAAGTATCTTAGCTGATTAGACCTAGCAACCTGCGACCGTAATGCGACAATTTGCACATCTCTTTATGAAGCGGCTTTTGTTTAACCCGGCTTTAGCCTCCAAACTGGGCATCATTGTACTGACTTCACTCGGTATCAATAATCTGAGTTACTTTTATGATTCCCCCTTTGCTTCTACGATCGCACAGGCGGCTGATCCTGATAGTTACTGTGAAGGGCGATCGCGGGACGGTTTGATTAACGGTAAAGCTGTCTGCACGTTTCCAAGCGGTAACCGCTATGAAGGAGAACTACGCGACAGCGAACGGCAGGGCAAAGGCGTGTTTAGCTTTGCAAACGGCACCCGCTGCGAAGGAGAATTCAAGGATAATTTACTGAATGGTAAGGGGATCTGTACTTTTTCAAGCGGCAATCGCTATGAAGGTGACTTCCGTAACAGCCAACGTGAAGGGAATGGCACCTTTACCTTTGCCGATGGTACTCGCTGTGACGGGGCGTTTCGGAACAATTTGCTCAACGGCACTGGCGTTTGCACGTTTCCTGGTGGCAACCGCTTTGAGGGCACTTTTCAAGACAGCCGTCGCCAGGGTCGAGGCGTTTTTACGTTTGCAGACGGCGCTCGCTGCGAAGGAGACTTTCGCAATGAAGTGCTGAATGGCGTTGGCGTTTGTACCTTCCCTAGTGGCAACCGCTATGAGGGTGAGTTTCGTGACGGTCGGCAAAATGGCAGAGGCACCTACATTTTCGCGGATGGCACACGCCTTGAAGGTCTGTGGAGAGACGGCAGATACTTTAATAATGTCAAAACGGGACGATCTCAAAGCTGAGACGGTTGCTCAGTGCTTTCAAGAGCTACTAGCCATTCGCCAACAGCGGATTATTTTTTGACGCTCCCATTCTCCTGAGAGTTCTTTGCGTTTTTTTAAGCGCAACGCCCAAATTATTGCTCTTTGTAAGGATTACTGTATCTCAGAACACGTCTTCCCTTAGACTAAGTTTCACTGTGCGTTTTAAGCCTTTCAGGTAAACACATGCCACATTTTTCTTGGCACGATTCTTTAACGATTCTTTCATTTTTCGCTGCGATTGTCGGTATGGCGCTTCTCTTTAGCGATCGCCAAGCGTATGAAAGTGATTGGGAAATTACCGATCGCGTGTTGATGTTAATGACGTTCACTTATTGGCTGGTTTATTGCGTTGCCGCTGGGTTACAGCACCTGATTCTACCCCAATGGGAGGTGTTGCTGTGGAGCGTGAAGCTAACGGGTGTACTCGCTTATTTGCTGACGGCAGCTTGCGTTTTGAGCTTGCCACTGCATCGCGTCTCGGTACGGCAGCCGGAGTAGTTAGTTGTTGGTTGTTAGTAATTAGTAATTGGTAGCAGGGTTGTTTGAGCCGCTAGCAATAAACCACCGCATAGCCATGAACGTTAAAGGTTCTGTTTGCTGCTTTCTGCTCATGGTTCGATTGTGCTGAAGCGAAAGCCGCAAGCTTGAAATAACTGTCGTGCGGCTTCATTGGCAATCGCTGTATCGAGTCGAACCTGTTGCATTTCCTTTGGCGCACATGCTTGCAGCGCCCGTTCGGTTAGCTGTCGTCCCAAGCCCAGTTCGCGATAGTTTGGCTTGACCCAGAGGTCATGAATGAAACCGAATTCTTTAAGGCGCTAGAGGGGAATTTCGGTTTCGATCGTGTCGACGACAAACGCGACCAATGCAGACGACTGGCTGACAAATGGCTCGTGTTCGGCAAGCAGAAAGACGCTGCGATCGCACGCTGCCTGCTCTGTAAGCCAGCGCTGGTCACGTTGAGCAGGATTGGGCAAAAAGCCTACTTGGCAACATCCCACGCCTCATGGAGGGCGCAAAGATTGGCAACCATTGGCAGTACTGTGGGCACATCAGCGGGTGTGGCAGGACAAATTTGCATCACAATTGCTTACCGCCGTTTGAACACCTGAGCAATCGCTGCTTCAAGCTCCTCCTGCGGTAGAGGAGTCAGAATGAAGACTTCTTGTACCGTTTTGCCCTGCCGTGCAATGACCTTAAACCCACCCCGAATGGGCACCGATATTTTCAGCACCATTTTGGGTGCGTGAGAGCGCACGGGACCAATGACACCCGGCGTGACGGTTTGGATGCCAGCTTGATGAGTCAAGCGCTCCAAAAGCGGAATCAGCCCTGGAATGTGGGTGGAATGGTTGAGAACAAGCCTGCCACTGGGATTACTCATGCAAAAACAAGGCGAGATGAGAGGACTGTAACTTGTAGGTTTGAAGGCATTTGAACCAGATCCACCTTGCCTGAATTGCACCCCGCATTGCTTTTCCTTCTATGCGGCTTCCAGGGGAGCCATTGTCAAACCTTCCATCCCAAGCTGCATATGGTAGAGTTCTGCCTGCTCTTGAGGACCAACCCACACGATCGCCTGTCCCTCATGGTGAATCTGATTGGTGAGTTCCGAAGCGCGATTGGGCGTCATGCCCGGAATGTGCTCCAGTAAGCTTTCGGTGACGTGCTGAAACGTATTGAAATCATCGTTAAGCACAATGATTTTATAGTTGGGATAATGCTGTCGAGTTACCTGGCTAGACCGCGAAGGGGCTACCGTTGGCGCAGCGGCTGTTGCAGAGGAACCCAGCGGGAGTATCGTCATAGAGGAATTACCAGAAAAGCGCTAGTTATTAAGATCGCTTAGTCATTCATCCTAACTCACTGGTTCGTCCTCCGCGTGTAGATTGGTCAGCGGCTCATCAGGAGTGCGGAAGACGTGGAGGGATGAAGCCCCAGTTTTGATTTTTTCCAGTATAAAGGAAGCCTTCTAAACCGTGCCTAACCCGCACGGTGGTTAGTGTGATGACCGCTGCTTCTAATGAACACCACGATCGCTCCTAGCCCCAGCAGTAAGGGTGTCAACCAGTCACCCCAGCGCACATAGAGCGTTTGGGTCTGGCGACGAAAAATCGTCGCTGCGTGAGTTTCATAAAGGCGAGGCTGCGATCGCCATTCGACGTGCCCGTGAGGAGTCACAACGCTGGAATAGCCCGTATTGGTCGCACGGACTGCCCAGCGATCAGTTTCAATCGCTCGCATGATGTCCTGTGCCTGATGTTGCGCCATTAGCACTTCGCTGTAAGGGTCTAAGTTCGATGCCGTCAAAATGAACTGCCCGCCTGCTGCTGCCTGCGCACGAAACACTTCGGGAAAGGCAGAATCGTAGCAAATACTCGCGATCGCACGTCCAAATGGTGTTTCAAACTGCTGATGGAAGGTGCCTGGTACTCCGTTTTCGGCGATCGGGGAGAGAATGTTGATGATGCCCCCCAGCAAGTTTTGAAAGGGAATGTATTCACCCAGCGGCACAAGCTTGATTTTGTCGTAACGGCTGACTGTCGTGCCATTGGGGGCGATCGTGAGCAAGCTACGGGCAATACCACCTGGTTGTGCCGTGAACGTTCCCAGCCAAAGCACAATGCCCTGTTCCAATACCGCCTGGTAGAGGGGACTCCGGAGCTTGTTGGGGTCGGTCCACAAAAAGGGCAGCGCTCCCTCTGGTGTGAGTACTGCTTCCACACCTTGAGCGGCTAAGGTGCGATAGCCGTTGGTATAGCTTGCTGTGGCACGGCGGATGCCTTCTCCCCCTAGCTTGATGCGTGTGGGTATGTTGCCTTGAATGATGCCGACCTTAAGTGCTGTTCCATTTGCCGAAGCTAGCGGTCGCATGTAGAGTGCATAGCCTAGCAAATGAACCGCAATGAGAAAAACGGCGGCGAAGGCTAATAGAAACGAGCCATTGCGTTTGAAGCGATCGTTGGCTGATGGCTGAGCGCTCAGCCACGCTTCTGCCAGTAGCCCATTGACTGCCACGATCGCGGCGGTCACGCCCGAAGTCCCAGAGATCTGCCCAAGATGCAGCAAGGCTAGATTGTTGGGACTTTGGGTATAAGCCAGCGCTGTCCAATCAAGTGGACCCAGACTCCAGAACCACTCCAAAGCACACCAGAGCGCCGTGCCAAGCAGTACTCGACGAAGCGAAGACCAGGGAATTTGAGCCTCCGTCCCATCGCCCATGCCCTCAACGGCTTGCATCAGCCACGCCCAACTCGCCACCAGTGCTGCGCCCCAAAGGGTGATAAAGCCCCAACAGAAGAGGACGATCGCTACGCTTGCCAGCCACGGCACACCCAGCCATGTCAGCGGATGCAGTCCCGTAATCCAGGAAAGCGCCAGTCCGTGATAACCCAAGCCCCAGGCAAGGCTAAGACAAACGGCGAATGGCAAAAAGGAGTGTTTTGCTCGCTCGTGGTTTGAGCGATTCACTGCCAACGATTCAGGCTCAAACAGCAGCACCCACAGGGGCGCTAACGCCACCCATGCCAGCGGAAAGAGATTGAGTGGTGCAGGCGCTAAACCCATTAAAAGACCGCTGCCAAAGGCGATCGCCAAAGACAGTAACCGACTAGAGCGGGGTGATATAGGGCGATCGCCGCGCAAACGGTGCCACAGTTTGGACATTCTTTTCTGAGTCCAGTTAAGCAATTGGCTGAATACTGTGGTTAAGCATTGTCACCACCATACCAAGCTGTTTGGATGCGATCGCCGCTTAATCTGATGGATCTTGATTCGGGATTAATGCCCTAGAATAGAAAAGCTGTCAAAACAAACCATTCACCGTCATGGCTGTTCCTAAGAAGAAAACCTCCAGCTCTAAGCGCGATCAACGCAAAGCAACCTGGAAGCGCAAAGCAAATCTGCAAGCACAACGCGCACTGTCGATCGGCAAATCGATCCTGACGGGACGTGCAGAAGGCTTTATCTACCCACAAGCCGATGCTGAAGAAGACGAAGAGTCTTGATATCCTGCAAAATACTTAACGTGCCATGCTGGGAAAGTTTTTTCAGAAACCAGATCCAGAATTACAAGACCGTGTTCCTCCCGGTCAACATCTTGCCAAAGGCTTTCCAGTTCTGACCTATGGCGACACGCCAGTTGTCGAGGTGAAAAGCTGGCAGTTGCGCGTATGGGGATTTGCAACGGAGGTCACCTTTAATTGGGATGACGTGATGGCAATGCCCCAAAGCAACTTCACGGCTGACTTTCATTGCGTCACTACCTGGTCAAAGCTAGATGTGCAATGGACGGGTGTCAAGGTGGCTGACTTTATGAGCCATGTGGAGCTTGATCCCAAAGCGGCGCACCTGATGGAGCACTGTTACGGCGGGTATACAACCAATATTGCGATCGACGACTTTCAGCGCGAGGAAAACTTTTTCGCGCACACGCTTTTTGGCGATCCCCTCCCGTCCGAGCATGGTGGTCCTCTGCGGCTCATAGTGCCGCACCTTTATGCCTGGAAAAGCGCTAAATGGCTAAATGGGCTGGAGTTTCTCGATCACGAAGCGTTGGGCTTCTGGGAACGCAACGGCTACCACCATCGCGGTGAACCTTGGGCGGAAGAACGCTACAGTAGCCGCTAATGGTTGTTAGTAGTGAATTTTGGAGTGCTGTTTGCGCGTTTCAACGTTCAGCAACTAACAGCGCCTCACGCTTGAGCGGGTAACCTGACTGTAAACAAGCTGCCTTTACCGAGGTCTGATTTTACGTAGATTCGACCCTGGTGTGCTTCGACAATTTGGCGTGATAGGTGAAGTCCTAAACCGCTGCCGGAGCGTCTATGGCTACCAGTAATAAAACTTTCAAAGAGCTTGGGCTGGTCGGCGATCGCGATACCGGAACCCGTATCTTCAATCTCCAAAACGACTGCAATCTGTTTGAGGCTATTACTGTCGGCTGATAGACGCACTGTAACAAAGCCAGCATCCGTAAATTTGAGTGCATTGCCAAGCAGGTTGGTAATCACGCGCCTTAGCTCAATGCGATCGCCAATCACAGTGTCCGAAGCCTGATCTTGCTGTAGTGCGGATTGATCTAGCGTTAGCGTCAGCTTTTTTTCGATCGCGAGTGGCGACAGCTCGGCAATGACGGCTTCGACGAGTTCCGACAAGTTGACCGGCGTAAAATTGAGTGTTTTTCGTCCTGCCTCGTAGCGATAGACTTCCAGAAGCATATTGACCATCGTCAGCAAATTTTGGTTGCTACGGATCATGGTATCGATCGCTTCGCCCATCGCAGGCGGCGGTTCACCCAGAGCGCCTTCCTGAAAGAGGGTCAACATGCGATCAGCAGCTACGAGCGGAGTCCGCAGATCGTGCGTCAAGCGAGAAACAAAATCTTCGCGCTGCCGAGCAATCAAATCACGCTCATCGACGCTGTGCTTGAGGCGTAGCAGCGATCGTACCCGTGCGACCAACTCATCAAACTCAACTGGCTTACGAATGAATTCATCGGCACCGATGTCTAAGCCGCGCACAACACTGGGCTGGTCATGTGCCGTAATCAATAAAATTGGCAGGAATGGTAACTCAGTGTTTTGGCGGATGCGTCGTGTGACTTCATAGCCGTCCATACCCGGCATCATGACATCCAGCAACAGCAAAGCAGGTGGGGTCGTCTCAATGTAGCTTAATGCTTCGCTACCGCTGTAGGCGATGTCAATGTGATAGCCCTCTTGCTGCAAAAGCGTTTGAATTAAAAAGCAGTTATCAGGCAAATCATCAACAACCAGGATGCGATCGATGCTGGCCGGTCGAGATAAGGGCGGTTGGTTCATGTTGAGCGATTGGGGCGAAAGAATAGACTTATCGGCTCAAGATTAGAGTATGGTCGCAGACAGAACAGGGTTGAGGTAAGGTCACCCACTGTAACCAACTGCAACATAACGTTTTGTTGAATTGCACAGTTACGATGTGCCATCTTATACGCTGCTGTAGCTCTATACTTCTCTCTTAAGAAAGATTCTTAGCACGGGAAAGGCAAGCAAGCGTGAGGATTTACTACAAGCGTCTGCCGACTGGTTGGAAATCCCGCTAAGATGAGTAAGCCGATTGGTTAAGTTGGAAAAAATTGATTAGCCTGCCCTTAAAGTTGTCTGCTTATTGGTTGCAGGGAACGTTAGATGCGAGGTAGCGCTTACGGAAACAGACAGTGATGGCGATAACTCA
>JACMKO010000001.1 GCA_014380065.1 Leptolyngbya sp. ES-bin-22
CCGTGACCGTCATTACCGACAATATGGCGGCGCATTGCATGCAGCGAGGCATGATTGATGCTGTGGTGGTGGGAGCCGATCGCATTGCCGCAAATGGCGATGCAGCAAACAAAATTGGCACCTACAGCGTGGCGTTAGTGGCAAAAGCGCACAACATCCCGTTCTTTGTTGCGGCACCATTATCGACGATCGACTTCTCGATCGCGGATGGTAGCCAGATTCCGATCGAAGAGCGAGATCCTGGTGAAGTGCATACGATTGGTGAAACGTTGCTCTGTCCAATCGGTGCCGAGTTCTACAATCCAGCCTTTGATGTCACGCCCGCCGCTTTGATCAGCGCCATTATTACGGAATACGGCGCGATCGCTCCAGCGGCTTTGGAGGAGCAGCTTGCTCCTAAGCAGGCGATGTAGAGACACGAAACCTCGTGTCTCTACAGTTGCTCAAACCCTTCTCGCATCTACACGCCAATGATTCTAGCGTCGGTGTTGAGCAGTTCGGCGATCGCCTGTCGTTCAGCAGGCGGATGAGACGGTAGCGCCTGACGTGCATCGGTGATCAGCCAGTCAAGGGAAGCTGCCTGTACGTCGATCGTCGCTCCCGTCTTGTCAACGCAATAGCGACCGAAGACCAGCTTGTCTACCAGTCGCACGCCAGGACCAAGCCGCGCATATTCAAAAATGACGCTATTGTCTACAGTTGCCCCGCTGCAAATCCAACAGTTGGGACCAATCATGGTCGGTCCAATAATAGTGGCTCCGTCTTCAATGTGCGTCATGCCGCCAATGTAAACGGGACCTTGAATGTTCACTTTGTCCCAGTTCACCGACACATTCAGCCCCGTATAGATACCCGGTGCTACTTGACGACCCGGAATCTCAACGTTTTTGACTTCGCCATTCAACACACTGCGAATCGCGCGCCAGTAGTCGGGCGTTTTGCCAATGTCCACCCACTCAAAATCCATCGGTACGCCGTAGAATGGAGCGCCTTTTTCAACCAGTTTAGGGAAAAGCTGCCCACCGATGTCGAACTCTACACCCGCAGGAATGTAGTCGAAGATTTCGGGTTCAAAAATGTAGATCCCAGTATTAATGCAGTTGCTAAGAGCCTCTTCAACGGATGGCTTCTCCTGAAAGGCTTTGACTCTACCGTCATCATCTGTGACCACGACACCGTAGCTAGGGACTTCTTCCTGGGGTACGGTCTTCATCACAATCGTGGCGATCGACCCCTTTTCTCGGTGCCACTTCACAGCCGCAGTCAAATCCAGGTCAATCAGTGCATCGCCACACAGCACCACAAATGTGTCGTCAAAGAAGGGAGAGAAATCCTGAATACGGCGCATACCACCCGCCGAGCCGATCGCCTCGCCCACCAGTTCGCCATCGACAATGCGCCCTTCAAAGGAGTAGGCGATCTGTACACCAAAGTGCTGACCATCCCGGAAATAGCTCTCGATTTCGCTTGCTAGATGGCTCACGTTCACCATAATTTCGTTAAACCCGTGCTGCCGCAGCAGTTCAAGCAAAAACTCCATCACTGGCTTTTGCAAGATCGGAATCATGGGCTTTGGAATGGTGTACGTGATTGGACGGACACGGGTTCCCTTACCGGCTGCCAGAATCATGGCTTTCATAGATCGTTCATCTCCCCAAACCTTCGCCACTAAGTGTTAGCTACCTATCTTTCAAGCACTACGGCTCATGCCTTCAATGCACTGCTTTTAACGAAATCTCTATGCTGATGCTAGGTGATTTTCAGGTTGAGTAAACGTCAAACGAGTTACTCTTCGTGAAGCCCTAGCGAAACAAGACTGATGCTTCATCATATCTACAGTTAAGTTTTGTTACAAAGGCACGGATACTCACCCTTGAAGGCGATCGCGCGCTTTTTGTGCCATCAAGTTTCTATCAACCGCAATGTTAACAAACTTAATCAAGCGTGGCACGTGCTGACCAGTCTGTGAGATCGGACAACGCTTGCTCTGAGAGCAACTGCACTTTGAGATCCTGGTAAAACTCCTCTTGCGCCAGTTCCACTTTGGATTGAGCAGACAGCAGCAGTAGTGCCCAAAAAATACCAACGCGATCGTGGGTTGCGTTACCGGCATGAGGATCGTGAGGAATCGCGACTTTATACTCACTTGCCTGTGACCATAGCTCCAAAAGCAAGTCAAAGTCGAGCCAGTTTTCGCCTTTGACAAGGCTGTGCCAGTGGTCGATGAAAAAGTGCTCTAGCGCCACTGCCATTTCGGATAAATTTTCCTGGTGGGCAAGCTGAGCGATCGCACGTACCGCCTGACTACGAGACTGCTGACGGGGACGACGTGCCCGCGAGCGTGGGGTGGGATCATCCAACGCTGTGGCGATCGTCCGTAGCTGGTCAATCAATTCTTTGAGGGTCACTCGCCGCCGTTGAGGGGGTTGAGCCACCGCACGCCGCCGAATCTGGCGCTCTAAGTTGGCTGGTAGTGACGATCCAGCCAGTCCTTCTGGATCGAGATCCACCTCTTCATCGCTTTCTGGTTGAGCGGCGACTGGTTCTGGTTGAGATAAACTATCCGCTTTCAACAGCACCAGCATGGAGGCATACAAAAACGCCTGCCCCGATTGAGACAGGGTGGCTTCGTAGGGTTCGCGTCCGCTACTGAGCGGTGTCAAAGTGCTCAAAAAGCGATCGATGACCTCAATGACTTTGACATCCCACGGATCGATTTCTCCCCGTTCTGCCAGGTCAATGAGGAAGGCGATCGCATCTTGTGCAAGCGAAAGGGTCATGCATGAACCTACCGAAGGGGAATCCGAGCGAACCAGATGGCTGCAAGCACTATGAACGCCAACAGGAGCAGGGGCACCCAAAGACTCCACAAACTGAGCGGTCTTACCAGGTCAGAAACAATCATTTTCGGATGCTAACTCAGAGTGAGAAAGGAAGAGAGGGCGTTATAAATGATGAGTTTTAAGTTGGAAGCTAAACTCAAAACCCAAAACTCAAAACTTCTTTATCGCGCATACGCTTCAGTTTCAGCGTTTTGAGTCACATCTTGAAGTGACTTGGCAGCAGGAAGCAAGCGTTGCTGTTCCTCAATTTCGGCTTTGTAGCGCTCCACATTTTCTTCCAGCTCTTGAATGCGAACATCTCTGACCTTCAGATCTTTTCTGGAGTCGATCGCCCGTTGAAGCTGAGTCCACACGCTAAACACCCATGCCATCACGGCTCCAATCCCCATCGCCATAATGAGTTCTACGGCAAGTGGCGCTTGCAGTTCAATGCCTTGAGCAATCCGAATGATGGCTGGATCAGTGTTTTCGATCCCAAACAGCACAAGAGCCAAACAGATAACGAAGATAATAACAAAGTTAATTTGTCGCATACTTAACTCCTACGCTTGCGATAGTTGCCTCTGCCCAAGGAGCGGACATGAGCCAGATTATGGTGGTTTGAAAGCCGATCAGTGCTCAGAGCATCAGTAAAAGGCTCTAAGCCTACAGTTTAGACTCCACAATCTGAACTCTAGCTCAGCATAACTGCTCTCAACCGCTTACTCTTGGATAGGCTAATCAAATTTGTAGCAGACGAAGACGGCAAATAGTTGAATGTTGACCACTTGTTTTGAAGTTTGGGCGCAGGATTTTGAGCGTCTAGCGATCGACCGCCTTCCAAATCTGCTGACTCACAGCCACCCTACTCTCGATGCGGAGGATTTTTTGAAACAACGCTTGTGGTAACACCCTGAGTTTGCCTGCTGGACATTGCGTCCAAAGTACCTTTGATCGTGCCGGCGATCGGCACAGCGACGAGCACTCCCAGAAAACCAGCTACCTGAAGCCCGACCAGAAGCGCAATAAAGATGACGATCGGATTGAGTCCGGTGAAGCTGCCCATCATCCGTGGAGCGAGAACATTGTCGCGGACTTGCTGGACGATTGTGGCGGAAGCCCCCACCCAAACTGCCAGCCCAAAATCTTGCAGCATAATGAGCAGCGTCACTAAGCCGATGCCAAGCGTTGCGCCGATAAAGGGAATCAGTTCAGCAATGCCGATTAAAAGGGCAAATAAAAGGGCAAACGGTACCTTAAGTACCAAAAAAATGGGAATGAGGACGGCAGTCATAAAGACGGCTAGCAGCAGTTGGCTAATAAAGAAATTTTGAAAATTTAGCCGTAATGAAATCCCTAACGGCATACCGATGTGTGGCGGCAGAAAATGAATCAACCCATGCCAGAGACGATCGCCATACAGCAGCATGTAGAACGCCAGCACCAGCACTAAAATGCTGTCAATCAAGCCGCCGACAGTGCCTAGCGCCACGCTCAAAGCCTGTGCCGCAAGAGTCTGTAGCTGGCTTTCGATTTGACCATTAATGCGCCCTGTGATACCTTGCAAATCGAGCGGCAAGTTGCGTGCTTTTGCCCAACTGTCAAACGATTGCAGATTGTTTCGGCTCGCTTCTAACGATGCAGGAATTCGCTCAAGCAGTTGCGTGGTCTGCTGGATTAGCAGCGGCACCAGCGTTACGCCCAGAATCATCAGCAGCGTGAACGTTGCTAGTAAAACGACACTGACCGCTTGCGTCCTGGTCATGCGGGCACGTTCAAAGAACTGGACTGAATAGTTCAGCAAAAATGCCAGAATCGCCGCGATCGCCAAGACCGTGATCAGATGTTCAAAATAGCGGAATACCTGGGTCAGCAGCCAGACGTTCAACGCCACAATGGGACCGCTCAGACCGAGGATGAATAAACGCTGGAGTTTAGCTGAACGATGCATCGCAAAACCTGTCGCAAAGGTTTTCTAGCAGCAGTGTACAACTCAACTTGCCATAAAATGACCTTTACTGAATCGATCGCGAGACAGTTTTTAATCTGGTAGGGCGCTGGCTTGCCTCTGCAAAGTATTAGAAGCAACACACACTCACTAAAACTTCACTGAAATCAAACGGTGTGGTCTGATACCGTTAGTGAGCGTGGATACTTCAAATAGCTGCCTACCAAGACGAGAAGGGCGATCGCCAAGGTGCCAACGCCTAAGGGACTGGGCAACCAGAACACCACGTCCAACTGATTCAACTCGCCAGGCATTAATTGCCAGACGAGCGTTTTTCCCGACGGCGCTCCCGCTGGTTGATTAACGTTGGTAGCCAAGAGACTCTTAGCGCCCCAAGGCGTATGCAGCCGAAACTCCAGATCAATGAGCGAGGCGGGGCTTAGTAACAAACTGCCGCTAGCAGACCGCACACCCAGCGATCGCAAATCCAGTTCGTAGCGTAGATGGTTTCGTTCAACTAACAGTAAATTGCTGATGGCAAGGGTAAAGCGCGATGCGATCGGCGGTAGCGAGATGTCTGCTGTAGCTGGGCTATCCTTCTCTAACGGACTAAAAAACTGGTTGAATTTTGACTGCAAGTCGCTACTGCTCGTAAACGGAATTGTTACCAGTAAGTCATTGTCGGGTAGGCGATCAATCCGTCCGCCCAAACTCTGACTCCGCTGCTCAATTAACGTCAACCATTGCTGAGCCGTGCTGCCGCTCAACCGTTGCAGCCGTTCCTCAAGCTGGATGTGCTGCGTAAATTCTCCTCGATTAGGGCTGTCAAACCGCACACCAACTTCGTAGCGCACGCAGCCAGACAGCAGCAGCGAAGCAAGCATCAGAAGCCAGACGTGACGCGATCGGCGAAACGCGCACTGCAACGCTTGCCACGACTGGTTAAGCAGGTTTCGCAGCCTGGACAGCAGGGATTGAATAGCATCACGCGTTGGCATCATGACTTCAGCTGCAGAACGAAGGCTTATAAACGTTCAGCATACGTGAAGATGGCAAGAAAATGGTTGCGCTACATGAACCAGAGCAACCCACCTAGCACAAACGCTGCTATGCCCAAAGCGACCCAAACAAAGCGGTTAGCCTGCATGTTTACTTGTCTGGGATCAACCACCTCTTCGAGCTGAAAGGCTGGTTTCTCTGGCGGTTTGTTGGGTGATATTGTGGCGGCAGTTAGACGATCGCGGGCATCATTGTCGCCCAGAGCGGTGAGGTCAGGAATTTGGGTCAGCCATTCTGGGCGAGTTGTTAAGCGGGGCGCTTCCAGGATGTAGAGCAGGCGACGACCCTGATCGCGGATTTGTAGATCTGGATGGCGGCTCACCTCACGACACAGGGCAAGTGCCTCCGATCGCTGCCCCATCGCCTCATAGGCCGTCACTAACCAAATTTGCACTTCGCCGCCAAAGTGAGACATCGGCAGCACTAATGCGCTTGCAGCCTCCAAAGACTGTACTGCTTTGCGATATTCGCCCCGTTCAAAGGCAGCTTTGCCAGCCTGATAATCTGCTCTAGCAGTGTCGGTAGAATTTGAACTCACAATCGTTAAACAATACGTTGACAGTAATGCTGCAAAGTGGATCGAAGTGGTTTGAGAAACCTGGCAAGTACCTATTCATTCTATCGGAACACGTTAGGCTAGAAAGTAGTCCTGGGTAAGAGGGTTCTCAGTCAGAACAAGGGTTTCTGCGCTGCGACCGATCAGGTGTTAAAGGTTGCGTCGATCGATGTTGTTTCCTTTTTCAATGGTAAAACCGATGGCTAAGCACCTCCCGCAACGTTGTACGCAAGCGCCTCAATCATCTTTTCGACTGCAATTTTCTGGCTTTGCTCCTGGTACATCCCTGCTACTGGCTGTTGCAGTTCTTGCTGCTTGGGTGCCTATTGCCAGCGCCAGACCGTTCATTCGGGTGCAAAGCAACGTTTATCCCACAGGATCATCAATCAATTTTCCGCCTGTTGTCCCGTTTAACAATTCGCTTTACAGCCCCGCGCAGACGATCGTCCAGCCTGGTTTTGGCAGCGGTCTTTTCGTACAAATCGGCACGCCTAACTATGCACCAGGTATCGATCCCTCTGGTGGTTACTCGTCTGGCTACACGCAGAGACAGCCAGGTGTCTACCAGCAGCGCGGCGGTATCAACAATTCGGTGTTGATTAATCCAACGGTGATCAACAGTCCCATTCGCAACTCCACGTTGGTCAATCCGACCATCGTCACCACACCCTATGCACCCTACTACCCTGCGCCGTATTACAACATTCAAACCATCACAACCACAACGCGCCCTGAACCGGAGGTGTACATCGATCCCCAGTATGGTGTGCGCTATCGATCGCCCTCCACCAACTCTGTGCAACCGATCATCATTTACCCACAGACTAATACTTACCCACAGACTAATATTTATCCACAGACTAATATTTATCCACAGATTAATCCTTAGAGCGATCGCTGAGCAACGCGCACCATACTAAGCAACGTGACCTCCCAAACCAGACGCGGCTGCACGTTTCGAGTGAGATGTTGACGTGCCTGCTCAAGGAGACTGACAGGTAAGGCATTCGGCTGTTGGGTCGTACAGCTTTGCTGCCAGTAAATCTGCTGTAGGTAAGCGATGAGCCAGCGCTGCGACTCTGGTTCTAACGTTTTTTCGATGTCACGGGCAAGGCTCAGAGCTTCTCGAAACGTGCACGGTACTGTAATTACCGCTTGCAAAAGCTCTGCTGGCACCGCTTGAAGTTGCTGCCAATGCTCGATCGCGGCTCCAGGACTGCCCTGAGCAAGCTGCAACACCTCAGGCTGCTGGAGGATTTCAGCCTGTCCCGATCGCTGAAGCACTTGCACCATGCCGTCAGCCGTCAGCCCGTAAAACGGAATGCGCTGACAGCGAGAAACTAACGTCGGCAGGAGCGATTCGATGCGAGGGGCAATGAGAATCAGCGTCGCTTGTCCCGGTTCTTCTAGCGTCTTCAGCAGTCCATTGGCTGCGCCTTCTGCCATCGTTTCAGCATGATCAATGACAACAACCGATCGCGATGCCTCTAGGGGCGCACGTGAGAGAAACCGAGCAATGTCACGCACTTGCTCTAGCCGCACAACTGGCGGAGACTTTGGCTTGAGACCTGCTGCTGCTGCCTCCGCGATCGAAAGACGCTTTCCCTGATGCAAATAAGTAGGTTCTACCCACAACAGATCGGGATGGTTGCGCTCTTGAATCCGGTGCTGTAGTGCTTTTGTGGAAGCGGTTTTCGACGGTGCATCACTAAACAAGAGCATCAGAAAACATTCAGCCGCCAGCCGTCGCCCAACGCCAGGTTTACCTGCAAACAGGTAAGCAGGTGCAATCCGATTTCTGACAACTGCCTGAGTCAGTAGCTCGATAGCCTGGGGTTGGTCAATGAGTGGGGTGAAAGGGGACATGGGGAAGGGATGAAGGATGAGGGATGAAGGCTCAAATGTTTTATGTTTTAGCCTTTATCCTCCGGCCTTTCCGTGCCATACCACTGAGCAAACCGCTGACCTAAAGCAGCCTGAATTTGTTCAGCGACTTCAGTTTCGGTGAGGGTGGCATCAATGCGGGTGATGCGTTGAGGGTGGCACTGGACGAGGGCGGTAAAGCCTTGCTGGACGCGCTGGTGAAAGGACAAATCGGCCTGTTCGATGCGATCGATACTACCGCGTTGACGGGTTCTTGTGAGTCCTGTTGCAGCATCCAGGTCAAGCCAGAGGGTGAGGTCGCTTTGGAGTCCGCTAGTAGCAATGTCGTTGAGCTGAGTAATAAGACTAAGATCAATGCCACGTCCATAGCCCTGGTAGGCGATCGTGGAATCGGTGTAGCGGTCGCACAGAATCAGCGCTCCCTGGCTCAAATGCGGGGTTAAGTAACCGTCTACATGCTGAGCGCGATCGGCGGCATAGAGCAATAATTCGGTACGGCTCTGCATCATTTCTGCGGTGGGTTCTTCTAGCAGCAGTTGGCGCACCTTTGAACCGAGTTCGGTGCCTCCTGGTTCACGAGTCGTGATGATTTGCTGCACATAGCCCTTTGCTTGCAGCAACGACTGCCAACCACTGTCTACCAACCATTGCTGCGATCGTTGCAGTTGAGTCGTTTTGCCACACCCTTCTACGCCCTCAAACACAATCAATTTCCCGCGCATAGTTCCTCTTCAACACACATCAAATAGCGAGTAAATTGAGCGATTAGCGTTCAGCGATCCGCCTTGGCTCCTTTCTGCTAGCCGTACCCTAACAACCGCCACCTGCCTACAGTCACATGAATTGAGAGCGACAATCAGAGCCAGAATGGCTTCTGACTCTGTCTTCTAACTTGCTGCCGCCATCATCCGAGTACATCAACAGGTGGACAGCATGCTTCGGATACGCCAAACATGAGACTTGTTATGCTGAATGAGCGATATGATAGCGGAGTCTCAATGTCACGCGTCTGAGGTTAGTCATGGCTCGTTATACTTGCCTATTTACAGTTGCGGCATCTGTAGCCACTGTCCAGAGTTTGCTGAGCGAGACATTGGAATCGTGCAACTTTGATATTATCTACGAAACAGGCGACTATTTAATGGCGCGTGAAGTACCTGGCAAGGTTTCCTTCACTAAGCTTGTCACGGTTGAGGTGCTAGTGGATAAGACGCTAGCGACCGATCGCGAAATCCGCATGAGCTTCGTGATCAAAAACGAAGAACTACCGCTGCAAATTAACAATCACTGCCGCCGCATGTATGACCAAGTGAGTCGGGCGATCGCCGATAACCGTCAGTGGAGCTTAATCGAGACTGTGGCTGGATAGCGACATCGCGGTTATTTCTACGATTCATCAGTTTTACATGAAGGGGGCCGTACATAAGTCCTGGCAGCATCCAGTCCTTTGTCTCTAGCCCAACGGTGACCTCTGCTTCATGTGCTGTAAGCGCGCGTTCTTTGTGGTTAGAGGAGAGCATCAATCCTCACGATCTTCCAGTAGAGGCGTTTTCCCGATTCGCCTCTACTTTCGTTTCGGCGAGGCAACAGCGCTAGGCAGCGCTTTACAGCAGGCATTGAGACGTTTGTGAGTAAGGCTGAGCAACGAAAGCGCTCTAGCAGTGATAAAGTCTGAACTAGAGGGTTTTGAGGAATAGACACATGAAAGCGCAAGTGTTTCGAGGTGTTAACCAGCTTAGCTACGAGGAGATTCCTACACCAGAGATTGCATCGGATGAGGTGTTGGTGCAGGTGCGCGTTGTGGGTCTATGCCAGTCGGATATTAAGAAAATTCGCTATCCCCTCTACGCCCCACCGCGCATTTTTGGACATGAAACCGCAGGAACGATCGCGGCTGTTGGGACTGATGTGCGTGACTGGCAGGTGGGCGATCGCGTCGTGGTACTCCATCACATTCCCTGTATGCACTGTGCATACTGCCTGAATGACAACTTCTCAATGTGCGATGTGTATAAGAACATCACGACGACAGCAGGCTTTGCACCGAGCGGGGGTGGCTTTGCTGAGTACGTTAAGGTACCGGGGCATATCGTCCGTAGCGGTGGACTGGTGACGATTCCTGACGATGTGACGTTTGAGCAAGCTAGCTTTGTCGAACCGACGAACTGCTGTCTCAAAGCGGTGAAAAAAGCCCAAATTGCTCCGGGTCAAACGGTGTTGATTACGGGAGCGGGACCGATCGGGCTGATGTTTATCATGCTGGTGAAGTACTTTGGCGCACGGGCGATCGCCACTGACCTGTTGCCTACCCGCGTCGAAAAAGCACTGAGCGTCGGTGCTGATGCCGCCTTCGATGCCCGCGATCCTGACCTGACTGCCAAAATTCATACGATGACTCATGGCATGGGTGTGGATACCAGCTTTTTAGCCGTGCCCAGTGATAAAGCGTTCTTTCAGGCACTCGACTGCACCCGCAAAGGCGGCAAAATCCTCTTCTTCGCAGAATTTCCCGACGAATTGGAGATCCCCATCAATCCCAATATTCTCTATCGGCGTGAAATTGACCTCATGGGCAGCTACAGTTCGTCCTTTCGGGTGCAAGCACTGGCAGCGGATATCGTCTTCCACAAGCGCATTGATGTGGATGCGCTTGTGAGCGATCGCTATCCCCTCAAAGATCTATCAGCCGCTGTTGAACAAGCAGTCTCACCGGGACCCGAAACCTACAAAATCCTAATTTATCCCTAAGTCTCACATCAGCGGCAAGGCGATCGTTTCCTCGCGATTCACTCAATGAACCTGAGCAGTCGTACTTTGGGTTCCGCAACCTGGCTGTACTGACCTGCCATTGCCTCGATTTGTGCGAGTTGCCCCAGCGCTAACCCACAGGGGCTGCCGTACTTTGCACGCACCCGATCGCTGGCAATGTTCAGCGCTGTGCGCGATCGCTCAATGAAATCTGTCAGCGGATACTCACTACCTGGCGTGAAATACTCCTTGACAACTAGCGATGGCGAATAGCACGTTGCTTGTGAACCATCTGGCAATTCAATTTGGAAATGGATTTCAGGCATGGCGGTGATTGGTGGTTAGATGTTAGTTGTTAATCAGAGGGGGAGTTTTGAGTTTTGAGTTTTGAGTTCTGAGTTTTGAGTTCTGAGTTAGGTTCTGCGTCTTCCTCTGCTTCCCCCACTCCCTACTCCCCCCTCCCCCCTCCCCCCTCCCTCACCCTCCCGCTTCAGCAATTCATCATAATGAACCAAATGGAGTCTCGCAGAAGCGTCCCATGCATAGTGTGGCAGAATGGCTTGGCTGTTTTGAACAAGAGCATGGGCAAGGTCTGGTATCAGGATCGATCGCATTGCCTGCGCGATCGCAGCCGGTGAGTTGGGATCAACGAGTAACGCCTGGTGTTCGGTCAGAAATTCGGTGAACGGCGGCTGCTTGGCAGTGATCACGGGAATGCCACTGGCGATCGCTTCCAGTACAACCAAGCCCCACCCTTCTTTGACCGAGGGAAAGACGAACGCATCGGCAAGGCGATACAGTGCTGGCAGTGTTTCGTCGGGGATCACACCTGGCAGCAGCAGGTTTTTGCCTGTGATCATGTCCATTTCATCGACCTGTGCAAAAAACTCGCTGCGATAAGCCCGGTAGTCGAAGAGCGTTGCGCCGCCTGCGATGACCAACTGAGCGTGTGGATAATCAACCAGAATTTGATTGAAAGCTTGCAGCAGAGCGATCGAATTCTTGCGCGGTTCAATTCCCCCCACCGTCAGGTAAAGGGGTTTCCCATGCAGCCCCAACTGTTCCTTAAGCGACTGTTCTAAGCCATCCAGCTTGGCAGAAAACCGTTGCGTATTGACCCCGTTGATCACCCTCGGCGCATGAAGCTGATAATGCTGCTGGAGTTCGGTTTGCCAGCGCGTACTGACGCAAAGGCACAAGTCGGGATCACGGATCGATCGCTCCTGGCACTGCTGCAAATAGGGACTGTTGTAATCCTCGATATGATGCACTGTGCGAACGTAATGCGGGATGTGTTTGTGGGAACGCAACATAGACAACGCGTTTGCGCCGATACAGTCTTGGGCGTGATAGCAATCGTAGCGATCGCTGGACTGACTAAAAAATGCAACGAACTCTTGAATGCGTTGTTGAATCAAGGCATCAATACCATTGGGTGCAGGCTGAGCGGTGATGAGTTTGACATCGCAGCTAAGGGAGCGATCGAACCCTAACCCATCTTTATCAAGCGCAAAGACACAGACAGTATGACCGATCGCGTGTAGTGCCTCTGCCAACTCCAGCGTATGCACCACGCTTCCCCTCAGCTTAGTCGAATAGGTTAGCAGCGCGATGCGAAGAGAGTGATCCG
Source organism: Leptolyngbya sp. ES-bin-22 (assembly GCA_014380065.1). Classification (GTDB taxonomy): domain Bacteria; phylum Cyanobacteriota; class Cyanobacteriia; order Leptolyngbyales; family Leptolyngbyaceae; genus Stenomitos. The sequence goes on from JACMKO010000001.1 coordinate 12,648, forward strand.
TCATCGATGCCTTCGCTCTTTACGGTTGCTCGTGCTGTTCATAGGCGGCAACTATGCGCTGCACTAAAGGATGACGCACCACATCCGCTTTAGAAAGATGGCAGAAGGCAACCCCCTCTACCGATTGCAAAATCTTTTGTGCTGCTGCCAGCCCTGATGCCTGGTAGCTAGGAAGATCAGTCTGAGTAAGGTCGCCCGTTACCACCATGCGAGAGCGAAAGCCCAAGCGAGTGAGCAGCATTTTCATCTGCGACGGTGTGGTGTTCTGCGCTTCATCGAGGATAACGAAGGCATTGTTGAGAGTACGACCGCGCATGTAGGCGATCGGTGCGACTTCAATGACCCCACGCTCCATCAAAGCAGGTATTTTCTCTGGATCAATAAATTCGTACAGTGCGTCGTAGAGTGGGCGCAGGTAAGGATCAATCTTTTGCTGCAAGTCTCCTGGCAAGAAACCCAATTTCTCGCCCGCTTCCACCGCTGGACGCGTCAAGATGAGGCGTTCGTACTGATTGGCTAACAGCGCTTGCACAGCCAGGACGGCTGCCAGAAACGTCTTACCTGTACCAGCAGGACCGATACAAAACGTCAGGTCATGGGTACGAACCGCTTGAATGTACTGCCGTTGGTGAAAGGTTTTAGCACGAATGTCTGCGCCACGGCGGGTGTGTGCCAGCACGTCTTGCCGCAGTGCATGCAGCTCGTCTTGCTGCTGGTTATCCAGAGCCTGACGGGCCGTGAGTATATCCACCCCAGAAATTGCCTTACCACTGCCCCAAATCTCTTCAAGGGCTTTCACGAGACGGGTTGCCAGGTCAATTTGGCTGTCTGTACCAGAAATGCGGAGCGCCTGTCCTCGCAGCACTAGCATTGCACCCGTTTGTCGAGCCAGCGTTTTCAGGTTTTCTTCCCGCTCACCCGCGAGGGCGATCGCGCTTGCAATACTGGGCAATTCGACCGTGACAGCCTCTACCATGCAATCTGTTTTGAGTTATCCAATCACTATAAACAAAAACGCCTGGTTGCTTCAGAATTCAGAGCTTGCAGACGTTCGATGACCTATTCTTGCTAACTTCTACTGGGTACGACCGACATCACTGGCACGAGAGCTACACCGATGCGTCGGGAAGATTGCTGCGCGATCGCAGCTTGGGTGGTTCTTTTACACCAGACGAACGGCGCGGCGGTGGAGTGTCGATCGCTTCGTCGCGATCGTCGCCATCATCAGTACTCTGCGATGAACTGCCAAACACATCCAGGTGAGCAGAATAGCCAGCTATACTCGCAGCCGCCTCTAGCACCGAACGGATTGCCTGGATATTGCGCCCACCGCGTCCAAACACACGCCCCTTATCAACCCCTTCAAAAGCGACACGCACCCAAACTTTCCCTCGGCTTGGCGATACTTCGCAGTCAACCTTGAGAGACTCAGGTAGCTCTAGAAAAGGTTCGACCAAAAACTTCACCAGTCCAGCGTAGTCTGGTTCGCTTAGGTCAGGAACATGGATATCGTTGTGTGCTTCAGGCATTGACCTGTTCAAACACGTTAGCTTTTTGCAGAAGGCTGCGTACTGTATCGGTTGGCTGTGCGCCGTCTTTCAGTCGCTTCACGATAGCGGGTACGTCTAACCGAGTTTCATCGGTTCTGGGGTTGTAGAAGCCCAACTCCTCTAAGGGTCGTCCATCGCGACGATCGCGGCTATTCATTGCCACAATGCGGTAACTGACCTCACGTTTTTTGCCGTATCGCTTCAATCGCAGTTTGATCATAGTGCTGTGCGGATTATCTTAAGTACTGAACGAATTGGCATCGATCTAGATTTGGCGGTTGTCAGCTTTCAGCCAGCAGCATAAAAACTCAACATACATCTCGAATTAAAAATTGTATCACAGACCGGTTTGCAGAATCCGTTCCAACGAATAGATTAGTGCCATACCTTGCGGTGATACCATCAATAATGTCATTTGTCGTCGATAATGGCAGTAGAGTTTCGAGGCAGGTTTGTGACTGATAAGCGCAATCGCTGGATTATTAACGTGGTTCTCATTTTAGCAGTCGTCGCCTTTGTCGGCTTCTCGCTGATTCCACTCATTGAAGCAGCATTTCAGGGTAATCAAACTCAAACTGCTGCCAGCCCTAGCCCCACCCAATCTGCTAGTGCTACCCCTAAAAAGGAAGAGCTAGAGGCGCAGGCAAAGGGCTATGAGCTGGTGCTACAGCGGGAGCCTGAGAACTCAACCGCATTACGTGGGCTGCTAGAGGCGCGGTTAGGGCTAGGCGACGTAAAGGGCGCGATCGTCCCGCTGGAAAAGCTGACAAAACTTAATCCTAATGAGACGGAGTATGCCATCCTGCTGGCTCAAGCCAAGCAACAAACGAAAGATCCAGAAGGTGCTGCCCAGACCTATCGCGATATTCTGAAAACGAAACCGGGCGATCGCAACGCGCTCCAAGGTTTGACCAATCTACTGCTACAGCAAAACCGTCCTGAAGCTGCCGTTGGTTTGCTGCAAGATACCCTTAAAACCGCACCACAGGCAAACAAAATCCAGCCAAACAGCGTGGATGTCGTCTCTGTTCAAGTCATTTTGGGGCAGGTTTATGCCTCGCAAAAGCGGTTTGATGAGGCGATCGCGGTGTTTGATGAAGCGACCAAAGGTAACAAGCAAGATTTTCGACCCGTACTTGGTAAAGCGCTGATTTTGAAAGAACAGGGCAAAACCGACGCAGCTAAGCCGCTTTTTGCGAGTGCTGCTGAGCTGGCTCCCGCTCAGTACAAAGATGAGATCAACAAGCTTGCTAGCGCCCCTTCGCCAGGAGCAACGCCAGCGGTTGTGCCTAGCCCTACCCCAAGCGCTGCGCCCGTCGCTCCATCGCCCTAAGTCCATCGCCCTAAGAAGGTAATGCGCTCTAAGCACACTCTAAGATTGGAGTGTTAAGGAACGGTCATGCTTGTAAGTAGGTGGGTGGCATTAAATCTAAGATGGACGTAGGTTGGGTTGAAGCATGAAACCCCTAGCGCAGCCATGCCAAAGGCTTTACGCCCGCATGGGTTAC